>NZLH01000344.1 GCA_002694155.1 Pusillimonas sp.
AATCGATTAGCTAATCAACAAAAATTCTTTAAAGATTCAGAGAATACAATTTTTACATTTGATAGCCAAGCAAATAGAGAAGCAGTTTTATCATTAAATGATTTACTACAAGTTAACATAGACATAGATTTTCCTGGCGCAATTGTTGCAGCATCTTTATTTGCTAAAGTTACTGGCGTAAGCGGTGCAACCGCAAACGTAAAACTTTTTGGAGGTAATTATAAATCTACTTCAGAAGTTGCCAAAGCTAGTAGCCAAACAGCATTAACTACAAACTTTTCGGTAAATAAAATTAATACTGGAAGTTATATGTCACTTGCAGGAGGAACTGGTGTTGATGCATTACTTGATAGTACAAGAACGACTACAACCGATACATTTTCCCTTTCCTTTGCTAGCCCACATAATCTTGAATTAAATGATACAATTACTCTTATTACAAATAGCACCAAAGGTTTTAAAGCAGCCGAGGTAGCATTTGTAAAAGAAAAAACTTCGAACACACAAGCTAAATTTGTTTATGGACGAGTATTTGAACCCGCTTCAAACTTAAACTTAGGTGACCTTTCACCTAGCTCAGTGGTTGGTGTATTAAAAGGAAGTATCGACCCCTTACATGATTTTACTGCCGGCGATCAATTAATGCATTTTAACGCTGATAACGCAGGAAGATATAAAAGTTATCAAATAGGACCAGGTTCTGAAGTTGGTGCTGATTGTATTGCTATCGGTAAAAATGTTTATAACAATCAAGCATCTTCAATTAAAATTGGTTATGATAATAATATGCTTAATATTCATTCTACTGGAATTGATGTTGCAGGAAAAGTTAAGACAACTGGAATAATTAATGGAAGCACACATGCGACAGCAGAACCAATAACGTATGATGCTAAAGAACACCGATTTAGAGATTTTGATACAAATCCAAATAACTTAATGGTGATTAGTAAAAGAGATGGTTCACCTATTGGGAAAATAGGTATTAATAAAGATTGCCCAGTCTCTGCATTACATATAGTAGGTGGTTCTACTACAGGTGGAGGAATTTCAAATGAAGCATTAAGAGTTGTAGGTTCTGGTTTATTTACTTCAACAAATGATACTGCTTTAATTCTTCAAGCAGATTCTAATAATAATTGCCCGGTTGAGAATCCTATACTTAGATTACGACAAGACGGATTTGCCTCTTCTACAAAAAGAGAAGTTGATGTAGGAATAAACAGTAATAATAATAGTCACTTTAGAGGTGCTAAGAAAGACGCCTTTTATATACATCGAAAAGCTGGAACAGGTGAAACGCATAACACTCCTTCTATTCAGTTTGCAATTGATGAGAATGATGTAATGACATTAAGAGGAGGAACCACTTCTGATAATGCTAAAGTAGGAATTAATACAAATAGCCCAAGTGTTGAATTAGATATTAGGGGTAATTCCGGCAATGGAATTGCAAAGATGAGAATATTAGGCGCAGCTAGTGAGACTGCAGAGATTGAAGCCGGAGGTGAATTAAAAATAGGCTCTGATGGAACTAATGGATATATTACAGCACCAAGATATGCACTTCATGTTGGAGCTCAGACTTCTAATATCGGTATACATGCAAATCTTGTAGGTACAACTAATAATTATCCGAGTGATTTAACTGCACATCCCTATATTCGATTTGTCAAATCTGATAGCGGAAATGCAAACTTTAATAGAGGTATAGAATTTAATGGGCCAGTTACAAGTCACGTAAGATTCTTTAGACTTGGAAAGGGAATTCAAAACTATAATTCAGGTGGAGCACACCTGCCATTACCAGACATCGCTGGCGCAAAATCAACTGATATGGGTGGTGGAATATCTATAGTAAATGCTGAAGTAAATGCACCTGATACTAACGGAGCTCAACAAAACTTTAAAGCAGCTCACTACCATGGAATAGGAATCTGGTCTACAAATCAATTTGATGTTAGTTCTAAAGGTAAGCTAGTAAGAATCTATACTAATAGCCCAAGTAATACTTCACCAACGTTACAGGTGGCAACTGATGTTGTTACAATTTTGAAGTTAGTACTACCGAATATACCAACACATGCTAATGAAACTGCAGCTGCATCGGCAGGATTAGCACAAAACACTGTATATAAAACATCTACTGGTGAACTACGAATAAAATTATAAATAGAATAAAGGATTTAAGATGGCAAAACCAAATAGTAGACAAACATTGATTGATTATTGTTTACGGAACCTCGGAGCTCCAGTAATAGAAATCAATGTTGATGAAGAACAACTAGACGATAGATGTGATGAAGCTCTTCAGTTTTATCAAGAATATCACGGAGATGCCGTTGTACGAAATATTCGAAAACATAAAATTACCAATTCAACGATTGTAACTGGCACAGTTGATAATACTGACTTTGCTGCAAATGAAAAAATAGTTGGTGCAACGTCTGGTGCTAAAGCGACTGTGGTCACTGCAGTGACAACAGGAGGAGGCGCTAGCGCGACTATTACTTATAACACTACAGATGTGACCGGTACTGCTTTTCAAGTTGGAGAAAATATCACCGGGCAAACATCAGGTGCGGTTGCTCCTATTTCAACTCTTACTAAAGGTGATTTAGAAAATCAATATGTTGATATACCAACCACCTTTCTTTCTGTCAATAATGTTTTTGACCTTAATGTGGAAGGTGCTCAAGGTAATATGTTCACTGTCGATTATCAATTACATCTTAATGATATATTTGATTTAGGTGGGCCTTATGGTGGTGGATTAGTTAACTATGAAATCACAAAACAATATATGTCATTAATTAATAGAAATATTAATGGCATATTTCAAAAGATAGAATATACCAGACATAAAAATAGAGTTAACTTTCATAGTTCAGAAACATTAGATAATTTGGGTCTCGATAAATATATTATTTTTGATGGTTATGAAATAGTTGACCCTGATACTTTTACTGATGTTTATAATGATATGTTTTTAAAGAATTATCTAACAGCTTTAATAAAAAGACAATGGGGTTTAAATTTAATTAAGTTTGAGGGAATGCAACTACCAGGTGGGGTGACTCTTAATGGTAGACAAATCTTTGACGATGCAAAAGAAGAAATTGCTAAGTTAGAAGAAGAAATGCAGCTTAAACATGAAATGCCACCTCACTTTATCGTAGGTTAATATGTTATGCCAAGAAATGTATACTTTAGTCAAGGCGCAAAATCAGAACAAAACCTCTATGAAGATATAACCATAGAGGGTTTAAAAATCTATGGCCATGATGCTTATTATATTCCTCGTAAGATTGTCAACGAAGATGGAATATTTAATGAAGACCAATTAAGTGAATTTGCTGCTTCATATGCAATAGAAGCTTATGTACAAAATGATGGTGGATATGAAGGTGATGGCGAACTATTATCTAAATTTGGTCTTGAGATAAGAGACCAGATAACTTTAGTTATTGCCAATCGTCGATGGGAACAACTTATTGGTCGATTCCTTGGTGCTGATTCTAATTATGATAGAAAAATAATTCGTAGACCTATGGAAGGTGATTTGATTTATCTTCCTTTTGTCAAGGGTTTATTTGAAATTACTTTTGTTGAAATGGAAGAACCATTTTATCAATTACAAAATCTTCCTACCTTTCAACTTAAATGTGAATTATTTGAGTATGGTGGTGAAGCAATTGATACAGGATTCGAGGAAGTCGATACTTATGAAACACAATTTGCTCAAAGAGAAACTCTCAACTTATCACCAGGTACTGGAGCAATTGGAAGTTATATTATTGGAGAAGATGTTTTTCAACTTATTCCAAATCTAAGTGTTTCACCAAATGCTAAGCGTAAATTATTCGCTGAAGTTGCAACTTGGGATTCACCAAATTTACGATTAGAAGTATATGGAAGAACATTTGATTGTCCATCTGCATCACCAAATAGTACATCATTTAGTTTCTCAACTTCACCGAATATTAATTTTGCCACCAAAGGTGTTAGTAGTCCACAATTATTAACAGGATTATCTTCTGGTGCTAAGTATTATGTTAGTAGTTTAGGAGACCAGGCTCAACAATTTTTAGATATGAAAGATACAGACTCGGATGCAGATAACTCTGAGTTTGAAACAATTGGAAATAACTTTATCGACTTTTCGGTAGCAAACCCGTTTGGATTACCTGATGTTTAGTAATACTCCATTTTATAATCAGACCACTAAAAAAGCTGTGGCTGTCTTTGGAACTCTGTTTAATGATATCAAAATCACTAAACCAAACAGAGGTACTGAAAGAGTGCCTATTGCTTATGGCCCTGCTCAAAAATTTATTGCGAGATTAACTGATGGTGGAGGTGACACAGATAGAATAGCATTGAAGGTTCCTCGTTTATCATTTGAGATTACTTCTTTCTCACTTGATACAACAAGACAATTAAATAAAAATAATAAGTTAACATATAGTGCTGGAGGTAATTCTATATTTCAGGGTATGCCTTATGACATTGGATTTTCTTTAAGTATTCTTTCAAAAGACCAAGATTCTGCTTTACAAATTCTTGAACAAATACTTCCAACATTTAGACCAGAATATACTATAGCAATAAAAGATATGGAAAGACCAGGTATGTCTTCGGATGTACCATTGATTCTTAATTCTGTTGCACCTGAAGATACTTACGAAGGCCAGTTCGAAGACAGAAGAATCATAACATATACTTTAGAATTTACAATGAAGATAAAATATTTTGGTGAGGTTTCTTCCACAACAGGAATTATTAAAACTGTCGAAACTTTCTTTCATACTTCTCCTGCGGGTAAAGCAGTTGCAACAAATGATTCACCATTAAGTGGATTTAGAATTAGTACCGCCGTAGGAGATTCACCTGATGACTTTAGTCCAACTACAACTTTTGGATTTACAGACCCAGGTATACCTAGATAATGAGTGATAAAAAGGATAAAATAATGCAAGCTTTGAGTCAAAATCTTCCTGCTAAACCAGAGAAGAAACTTCAAGCTAAGCAAGAGAACATCGTACATGATACGGAAACGGATGTTCAATTTGCCCGTGATAAATTAAAAGAATTGATAGGCCGATCAACGGAAGCACTTGAACATCTATCTGTAATAGCTCAGGAAACGGAACACCCTAGAGCATTCGAAGTTCTCTCAAATATGATTAAGTCGACAGGAGACCTTACCAATGACTTGATTGATGTCCAAAAGAAAAGAAAGGATATTACTCAAGAAAAAGGACAAGAATCTAATTCCACGACTAATAATGCCATCTTTGTTGGTTCCACACAGGAATTACAAAAGATGTTGAGAAACCGAGATGTAATAGATGCCGATACAGAATAATGCAGGATATTTAGGAAACGCTCTTGTTAAGAGAGATGGTGTTGAACATAACTTCACAAAAGAAGAAGTTGTGGAATATGCTAAGTGTATGAAAGACCCTGTATACTTTGCTGAAAACTATATCAAAGTAATATCATTAGATAAGGGTTTAGTTCCTTTTAAACCTTATGATTATCAAAGAAAAATGTTTAAACATTTTGATGATAATCGATTTTCTATAATCTTAGCATGTCGTCAATCAGGCAAATCAATTAGTTCTATTATCTATATTTTATGGTATGTATGTTTTCATGCAGATAAGACGGTTGCTATCCTTGCCAATAAAGGAGCCACCGCGCGCGAGATGCTGGGAAGAATAACCTTAGCTCTGGAAAACTTACCACACTTTCTTCAACCAGGGTGTAAAGAATTAAATAAAGGTTCTATTGGATTCTCAAATAATTCAAAAATTATAGCATCGGCCACTTCTGCAAGTTCTAT
>NZLH01000345.1 GCA_002694155.1 Pusillimonas sp.
AAAGAGAATATTAAAGATATTGCTCAATTTAGTGAAATGGCAAAAGAACATTCTCAATGTAGAAGCGGGGCTAAAGGTGGAAGTCTTGGAACCTTTGGACCAGGACAAATGGTCCCAGCATTTGATAAAGTAGTATGGTCAGCTCCACTTGGAGTTATTCAAGGACCAGTTAAAACCAACTTCGGATATCATTTAATCATAGTTAATAATCGTACACAATGAAAGAAGCCCCATTAGCAACCGTTGCAGTTTTAATTACTATACTTGGACTTGCATATGCACTTTGGATTGATTTTAAAACTTCTATTCAGAAGAAAATAGAATTAAAACAAGAATTGCTTAGACAGGCAATTGCTTTTGAAGTTCATAAACATAAGTGGTTGGAATCAGAAAAGGTCGGATATGATGTTGGTTATGATTATGCATGGATAGATTGGAATAGTAAATATAGAAAAGATTTTGTAAGAAGCAGAAAAATTGCTGCTTAATCTTATAAATAAAAATGATGGTGCTCATGGTGAGGCCATCAATACAACAATAACTCGCTTAATGAGGAGAAAAGAAAATGACAATAAATCATATATTGGCGCAATTTGACGCCTTAACTAATGACCCAAGAATCTTGGGATTCGAACCTACCTTTCAAAGATTAGAAAGAGTAGTAAACCAACCAAGGAATGATAGTTTTCCACCACACAATATTGTGTACTCAAAAGACACGGAATCATTTAAGGTTGAACTTGCTTTAGCAGGATATGCTAAAGAAGATATTAACATCACACTTCAAGAGCAAGTGTTGACGGTTGAAACAAAAGAATTAGAAACATCAAAGAATGATGCTGCTGATTATATCCACCAAGGAATCGCACAACGTAAGTTTAGAAAGACATTTACTTTAGGTGAGTTCCTTGTAGTCGAAGGTGCTGACTTTACTAATGGATTGTTAACTATTACAATCAATAAGGAACTACCTGAAGAAAAGAAACCAAAGACTATTGAAATTAATAGTAAGAAAACTAAAAAAAAGTCTTTACTAACTGAGTAATTTTTGATATAGTATTTACTATGAAATAATTAAGAAACAATTTAAGATATATGTGACTGAATAACCCCTGCTTATAGGTGGGTAAAGTATCGGAGCTTGATGGTGACGACCAAGTGGAGATAGCCATACAGAGTAAACCGAGTTCGCAGGATAAAACTACTATAAGGTTAGCTGCAAGGCGTTGCAGCTCAGGCGATGTGGGTAAAGAGTAAATCCCGCTATATATCTAGGAAGCTTCGAGAGGTCGCTCCTCTCAAAACTTCTGAATTAATTTCTTCCGGCCCGTTCGTCCATTCGGAAACGTGGGTTGCAGGAGGAACTACCAACAAGGAATACTCCTGGTCACGAGATTAAACTGACCACTTTATATTATGATTTACAATGTTTGTCCAATACCTATCTACATTACAAAGATAGACGCTTATCCAAAAAAAGAAATGATTTCAGTTTTGGATAATTTAATTCAAAAAGAAGATACTACAAATGAAGATTTTAGTGATGACCAAGATGTTGAACAAGTTCACAACATCTCAATTTTTCAACCTTTAAATGATTGGATTGGTCATCATACAAAAGAATACCTTAAATATTTTTCTAATGCTACCTATAGTCTTTATTCTCAAAAAAGCTGGGGTGTTAGAGTAAATAAAGGTGGAGGTGTACATCCACACAAACATGAAAATGGTCATGTCAGTTGTGTCTTTTATGTGTCTTTACCAAAAGGATGTAATGATGTTTTAACATTTAAACATGAGTCTTTGGAGATTGATGCATTACCGATTAATTCAGATGATAGAAGATTAATAGCAAGTGATGTAAAAGTTGAAGAAGGTCAGCTAATTATTTTTCCTTCAATGTTAGGACATGGTACAATGACAAAAAGTGAATCAGAAGAGCCAAGATTTTCAGTATCGTATGATATGTGTTTTAGTTCTGTCAAACCACAGGAACATACAATGTTAGATATTTCTAAATGGAAGAAATTATAGTATTGACATTTCGATGCGCGTGTGATACTATATTTACATAATGAGCAATAATTTTTATACATCAGTAGAGCAATATGGTAAAAATCTTTTATATCGTGGATATGATGAGAATTGTAAAAAGATTCAGAAACGAGTTCCATATAAGCCAACACTTTATCTTGAATCAAAAGAAAGACATACAGAGTGGCATACAATAGATGGCAATAATGTTCAGCCGATTCAATTTAGTTCTATTACAGAATGTAAAGAGTTTATTAAAACTCATCAGCATGTAGCAAATATCTATGGAAACAAAAAACATATACCTGCTTTTATTCAACATATCTATCCTAATGAGATAAAGTTCAATCGAGAGTTGGTTGATGTTTGGCATTTTGATATTGAGACTGAATATGGCATGGGGTTTCCTAATGTTGACAATCCACATGTTCCGATTTTATCTATTGCACTAAAGAGTTCTCGTGAAACTTTCTATCGTGTTTGGGGTATGGGTGACTATGACTCTAAAAAATCAGAGCTTGATGTAGATATCGAATATTACAAGTTTACATCTGAAGCAGAGATGCTTGCTAACTTTATTGACCATTGGTCTAAACCAGAAAATACACCTGACATTATTACAGGTTGGAATACTAGATTCTTTGATATTCCTTATCTTATTGCAAGGTCAGCTCATGTTCTTGATGAATCATTTGTAAAAAATCTTTCGCCATGGAAACTTGTTAATCGCGATGAAGTTAAAAGATTTGGAAGACTTGACACTTATTATACAATCAAAGGTGTATCAAGTCTTGACTATATGGAACTATTCAAAAAGTTTGCATATACGTATGGTCAACAAGAATCTTATTCACTTAGTCATATTTCACAAGTTGTACTTGGTTCTGATAAAATCGATTATGGTGAATATGGTAACTTAAAGAATTTATGTGAACAGAATTATCAAAAGTTTATTGATTACAACATTAAAGATGTTCAACTGATTGAACAACTCGAAGATAAACTTGGACTTATTACTCTGGTTATGACAGTTGCTTATATGGGTGGTGTTAATTATGAACAGACTCTTGGCACAACCGCAATATGGGATGCAATCATTTATCGTAACTTATGTCGAAAGAAACAGGTTCCTAATATTAACCAGATGCCACAAAGTCCTTATAAAGTATATGGTGCTAAGCCTGGTTCAGTAACTTATTCAGGTAGACCTGGAGATAGGGTTAAACCTTCAGCAAACCAGAAACCTGAAGATGCAATGATTGCTGGCGGTTATGTGAAAGAAGTTCAAGAAGGTATGCACAACTGGGTATTATCCTTTGACTTAAATTCACTTTATCCAAACATCATCGTACAAAACAATATTTCACCTGAAACATTAAGACCTGATGATTTATCTTTTGGAGTAAACCCCGATTCTATAATTGATGGGTCTGCTCCAACTCCACCAGAACATTATGCAATGGCATGTAATGGCGCAATGTTTGTAAATGGAAAGCAGGGGATTATACCAGAAATTATTGAAAGGTTATATGCACATCGAGTTGATGTTAAAAATGAAATGCTTAAGAAGAAACGTGAGCAACAAATAAAAAATTCTAAAGCAATTGATATTGAAGTTACTCGCCTTGAGACAACTCAGCATGCGATTAAAATTCTACTTAACTCTCTTTATGGCGCAATGGCAAATAAATACTTCAAGTATTATGAACCAATGATGGCTGAAGGTGTAACTCTTACAGGGCAATCTGTAATTCGAACTTCAGAAAAAGCTGTTAATGATTTACTTCAAAAGATTTTCAAAGATAATGCTGACCGAGTAATTGCTATTGATACAGATTCACTTTATGTAAATGTTGATGATGTAGTCAAGGCTCAACCAGACCAAGACCCGGTAGAACTTCTTGATGGTTTTGCTAAAAAGATTATCGAGCCTGAATTAGAAAAAGCATTTAAACAATTTGAAATAAAGACCAATGCATTCAAGCCACGTATGGTTATGAAACGAGAAGTCATTGCTGATCGTGCAATATGGACTGCAAAGAAAAGATACATACTTCAAGTTCTTGATTCCGAAGGTGTTCGTTTTGCTGAGCCAAAGATTAAGATGATGGGTATTGAAGCTGTTAAGTCATCAACTCCTATGCCATGTCGAAAAGCAATGAAAGATATGTTTAGTATTATGTTGACTGGTTCAGAGGAAGAAACTCAAAAGGCGATCAAAGATTTTAAAGTTGAGTTTAAGAAACTTCCACCAGAAGAAATTGCTTTTCCTAGAAGTTGTAATGGAATTGATGATTATTCTTCTCGGTCATCAATATATGCTAAAGGTACTCCAATGCATGTTCGTGGTTCACTTTTATATAATCACCAACTTAAAGTACTCGGCCTTGAAGATGATTACGAACAAATTCAAAATGGCAACAAAATTAAATTTATTTACATGAGCATTCCAAATCCATTGCAAGAAAATGTAATGTCTTTTGATTCGATATTGCCGCCTGAATTTGGATTACATAAATATATTGATTATGACAAACAATTTCAAAAAACATTTATTGACCCTCTCGAAATTATTCTTGATGCGATTGGTTGGACAGTAGAACCAGTCTCTGATTTACAAGCATTCTTTGAATTTTAGAATTGACATTTTCCATAGGATATAGTAATATAACGTATATGAAAATTTGTAGTTGTGGAAAGATTATTGAGCAAGGCAGAGTAGAATTAGGATTACCTCATTGTCTTGCATGTGCTAAATTAATTAATGTTCAAAGAGTGAAAGGTCGAATGGTTTATGAACATAAGACTGGTGGATATATAGAGACTATGTCGCCAGAATCTTATTCGGCAAATAGAAAATTTTTCACTAGAAGTGGTAACAAGAGTATATTAAAACAGGTATAATTATGAGTAATGATTGGATAGAAGATATTTTTCAAATGCATAAAAAATATGGTATGCATGAGAAGTTTGATAATTTTGATAGAACTGACTTAAGAAGTTTTATTCAATTTAGAATTAGATTTTTAGAAGAAGAACTAAATGAATTAAAAAAGGCGGCACCAAGTAATCAACCCTATGATAAAGAAGAAATAGTTGATGCATTAATTGATTTATGTGTTGTTGCAATTGGTACTCTTGAT
>NZLH01000346.1 GCA_002694155.1 Pusillimonas sp.
AAGACATTCTTGGCAATCCTAAGAAAGCATTGGCTAGTTTGGTAGGCGCACCAAAGATCGTGCAAGAACAAACACAGCCAGCCGGCGCAGTAGATCGTCAGGCTATCCGTCCACTTGCTGCACTAGGTACTCAAGGTGATAACCAGGAAGAGGCAACACGGGATTTGTATCGTCGCCGACGTGCTCGGGGTGTAGCGACCAGTCCCATGGGGTTGACGGGGCAGGCAAGCGTACAAAGAAAAACGCTGCTAGGTAGCTAATTGTTCCACGTGGAACATAGGAGATAACATGGCCGATGAATTAGCAGTTCAGTTGATGCAGCGCTATCAAAGCCTGTATTCGCAACGGCAGGTCTGGGAAAGTCACTGGCAAGAGATTGCTGATTATGTCGTGCCAAGAAAAGCCGATGTCACCAAAAAGCGTACAGATGGCGATAAGCGTACCGAGCTAATCTTTGATTCGACAGCAATTCATGCCGCTGAACTAATGTCTGCGAGTTTGCATGGCATGTTGACCAATGCAGCTACCCGTTGGTTTTCTTTGAGATACAGAGATCGAACGCTTGATGAGAACGATCAAGCAAAAGAATGGTTGGAGTCTGTCGAGGACGATATGTATCTGGCCTTCAATCGCTCTAACTTCCAAGAACAGATCCATGAGCTGTATCACGATCTTATTTGCTTTGGCACGGGGACCATGTTTATTGAGGCAGATCCCGAGTCTCAGATCCGATTCTCCACAAAACATTGCGCCGAAGTCTTCCTATCAGAAGATGACAAGGGGCGTGTTGATACCATATTTCGTAAATTTAATATGCCAGCGCGAGCTGTCAAACAGCGATTTGGCGAAGAAACATTAGATAACAAGATTATCAACCGAGCAAAAAAGAATCCTTACGATCAAGTTTCGCTCATTCATGCGGTTTATCCACGCGATGAGCGAGACACTACCCGCACTGACAACAAAAACATGCAGTTTGCTTCAGTGTTCATTGATCCTGAAAGTAAAACAGTTCTTAGTGAGTCAGGCTTTGAAGAGTTCCCGTATGTTGCTCCACGCTTTTTGAAGGCTAGTTTCGAGATTGGCTATGGCCGATCACCGGCAATGACGGCGCTACCTGATATCAAAATGCTTAACAAGATGTGTGAGGTAACGATTCGTGCCGCGCAAAAGCAGGTCGATCCACCTCTGATGGTGCCTGATGATGGCTTCATGTTGCCGATTCGTACTGTGCCGGGTGGTCTCAACTTCTACCGATCTGGTACACGCGATCGTCTTGAGCCACTAAACATCGGAGCAAACAACCCGCTCGGTCTTAACATGGAAGAGCAGCGTCGTCGCTCTATCGAGTCAGCGTTTTATGTTGATCAACTGATTATGAGCCAAGGTCCGCAGATGACAGCAACCGAGGTCGTTCAGCGTACTGAAGAGAAGATGCGCTTGCTCGGTCCAGTTCTTGGACGCTTACAGGCGGAATTGCTACAGCCTATGATTACTCGTGTGTATAACTTGATGGTTCGTCAAAAAGCATTTAACGCAGCGCCAGACTTCATGCGTGACTCTGATATCGAGATCGAGTATGTATCGCCGCTTGCAAAGGCACAGCGTGCTGGTGATATTCAATCAGCACTGCGCATGATTGAACTCTTTATGCCATTGTCACAAATTGATCAGTCTGCGATGGATTACATCGACATTGATGGCATGGCTAAGTATCTACTCAAGGTGTTAGGTGTGCCGGCAACGACAGTTCGTGGTGCTGATCAAGTCGATCAAATACGTGAGAACAGACAACAAGCAGAAGAAGCCGCTGCAACAGATCAGCAAACACTACAGTATTTAGAGGCGGCAGGTGCAGCCGCACCAGCCTATAGAGCGCTGGAGGGATAATGACTCCACTAGAGCTTAAAGGCGCATACAAACGTGTGCTTGAAACAAATGATGGCGAAGTAGTGCTCAAGGATTTGGAGCATCGCTTTCACATAAACGCCTCAACTTATTCGTCAGAGGTGACGGATACAGCCTATCGTGAAGGGCAGCGCACGGTAGTGTTGTTTCTCAAGTCCATGCTGCAAGACTGGGATCCCCAGATAAAGGAACAATTCGATGAGTGAAGAACAGGTAGCTGAAGTCTCTGAAGCAGTTGATGTGCCAGAGGTAGCTCAGTCTGTTGAAGACTGGCGAGATAGTATTCCCGAAGAGATTAGAGGCCATTCAAGCCTTGAGCACATAAATGATATCGGCGCTTTAGCCAAAAGCTATGTCCACGCGCAGCAGATGGTGGGTGCCGATAAGGTGGCGTTGCCTGGCAAAAGCGCTACAGCAGACGAGTGGGGCGAAGTTTACGCCAAGCTTGGGCGTCCAGAATCACCTGATGGGTATGAGCTGGCATACAACAACATCCCTGAAGGCGCAGAAATGGACAATGACATGGTGTCCTGGTTCAAAGATACCGCGCACAAAATAGGTATGAATACACAACAAGCACAAGGTTTACTAGATGCTTACAACGAAATGCAGTTTGCGGATGCAGAAAGCATTGGTATGGAAGCGCAGGCGCGTGTTGATGCAGTAGAAAGTGATTTGCGTAAAGAATACGGTCAAGCATTTGATGATCGTATGGCACTGGCTAATGGTGTTTTGGCAGAGTTTGGTAACCCTGAGATCACCGAAGTGCAACTAGCCGATGGCACAATGCTGGGCGATAACCCAGAAATAATCCGCATGTTGGCTAACATGGGTGTCTATCTGCGAGATAAGGTGGGTGAGGATACGCTGGAAGGCGTTCAAACTAGCGGAGGTATTACGCCTAGTGATGCTATGCAGAAGTTAAGTGAGATTACCGCACCTAATACGCCTTACTGGGATGCACGTCATCCTGAACACCAGTGGTATATCCAAGAAGCGATGAAGTGGAGGGAATATGCCACAGGGTGAAAAATTATCAGATAGAGAGTTTAAACTTGAGATTTTGAAGAGTACACTCGAATTTGGAACACCTGCCATGGTCAGAGATCCTCTAGCTACAGCAGACGTATTCCTTGAATGGTGCGAAAAACAGACCGATAAGCCTATGGCCCGGGGAAAGAGTAGCACAGCGAAGTCAGGACAAGCGTAAGCCCCTGCCGTTTGGCGAAGACGTAAAGCGCCAAAAACTATCGTCCGACGTTCGTCGGGTAGCGAAACAACTTTACATTGCTAACAGGAGACTATTATGTCTACGGAAATCACAACTGCATTCGTGCAGCAGTTTAGCAGCAATGTCCAGTTGCTTTCACAGCAGATGGGCAGTTTGCTGCGCGGTTCTGTTTCTGAGGAATCAGTGACAGGTGAAAAGGCATTCTTTGATCAGGTAGGTCAGGCTGCGGCAGTGAAGCGTACTTCACGTCACTCTGATACACCTATCGTTGACACGCCACACTCACGTCGCATGGTCACGATGGACAGCTATGAATGGGCTGATCTCGTCGATGATGCAGACAAAGTTCGTTTATTGATTGACCCAACATCAGCGTATGCTCGCACTGCGGCAGCTGCTATCGGTCGAGCAATGGATGACGCCATTATTTCAGCTGCTACTGGCACTGCAAAGACTGGCAAGTCTGGATCAACCAGCACAACATTGCCTTCTGCACAGCAGATTGCACATGGATCAACTGATCTTACTATTGAAAAGTTGATTGAGGCGAAGCAAAAGCTTGATGTCAATTCTGTTGACCCAAGTATACCTCGCTACATTGTCGTTTCTCCCTTCCAGATCCAACGACTGTTGAACGAGACTGCGGTAACGTCGTCTGACTTCAACACCGTAAAGGCTTTGGTTCGTGGCGAAGTCGATACATTTATGGGCTTCAAGTTTATCGTATCAAACCGCTTGGCTAAATCAGGTAACAACCGTACCTGTTTTGCATTTGCGGAAGATGGTTTGAAGCTTGCAGTAGGTAAAGACGTTATGGCTCGCATTGAAGAGCGAGCCGATAAGTCATATTCAACGCAGGTTTACTACTGTGCAACTTTCGGCGCTACGCGCATGGAAGAAGATAAAGTAGTAGAAATCACCTGTGACGAATCTGAAAGCTTCACATTCGGTTAAGGAGGAATGACTAATGGCTATTACTAAAGGTGTAAACGCTACTGCGATTGACACAGATGATCCGTTTAACTTCCTCAGCGCCGGTAATCTTGCTGGAACTGTAAGAGTTGCTATGGATTCGCGTGCTTGTGCGGCTGGCGATCTAAATGCTGATGGCGATGCAGTTATCTTGGCTC
Source organism: Pusillimonas sp. (assembly GCA_002694155.1). Classification (GTDB taxonomy): domain Bacteria; phylum Pseudomonadota; class Gammaproteobacteria; order Burkholderiales; family Burkholderiaceae_B; genus Neopusillimonas. The sequence goes on from NZLH01000346.1 coordinate 4,270, forward strand.
AAGTTCCATCGAGTGCTCGTTTAACTAGCATTGTTATTGCGAACGATGATTTGGATAGCGGTACCCAATCTTCAGTAAATGTTGGTGTTTACAACGGCGCTGAGAAATTTAACGATACCGATGGATCTGCAACACTGTATGCAGCTGATGCAGTAATTAATGAAAATTGCTTCGCGTCTGCTCAAAACTTTATGCAATCATCTCAATCGGATGGAGTTGAAGTTCTTTTTAAAGTTGCTGCTCGCAGAAACGCACCGCTTCAAGCGCTTTGGGAGGCTGCTGGTCTGACCTCTGATCCTGGCGTACCGCTACGCCTTGCTATCACTCAGACTGCTACCGTGTCTGGCGCACAAGCTGGTGATGTCGTAATGATCGTTAATTACGTTACTGACTAAGGCTAACGGGGGGTCGGCAACGGCCCCTTTCTTTTGCTGAGAGTAAATTATGGCAGCGTCAATTACTGATATTTGTAATAGCGCACTCAATCAGATAGGCGCATCCAATATCCTTAATCTTACTGAGGATAGTAAAGCTGCCCGTATCTGTAATCAGCGATACCCATTTTTGAGAGACTCTGTTTTCCGAGCACATCCTTGGAAGTCACTTACACGAAGAGCCTCCCTTTCTCCAGACTCTACTGCACCAGAATTTGAGTTTGATAACGCATTTACATTGCCAACCGATCCTTTTTGCTTGCGTGTGTTATATCTACGTTTTCATGATATCCCTTATCGACTAGAGGGCAGAAAGATACTTTGCAATGAAGATACGATTGATCTTGTTTACTTAGCACGTATTACAGACACAAGTGAATATGACTCTTTGCTTATCGAAACCTTGGTTGCTGCAATCGCTGCGGATGTTGCATACCCGCTAGTTGGCAGTAATACCTTGGCGCAACAGATGAGGATTATGTACGAAGACAAGCTCAAGGAAGCGCGATTTGTTAGCGCAACCGAAGGCACTCCTGCAAGCATTACGAGCGTCTCTGATTCTGGCGCTATCGAGGCAGATACATTTATTAGATCGAGGTTCTAGGCATGGCGAAATCAAGTGTGCCGTTCACTAACTTTACTGCTGGTGAGCTATCGCCAAGGCTAGATGGTCGTACCGATCTCGCTAAATATTTCAACGGCTGCAAGAAGCTCCAGAACTTTCTAACCTTCCCACAGGGTGGCGTCACACGTCGCCCAGGCACAGAGCACATTGCTGTGGGCGATGGCTCAGGAGCCGATGAACTACGACTGATCCCGTTTGAATTCAACGTCGAGCAAACGTATGTGTTAGAGTTTTCTGATAAAAAGTTTCGTATCTACAAAGATGGTGGGATTGTTGTTGATGGAGGCAGTAGCCCGATTGAAGTAGTTACGCCTTATCTAACAACAGATTTATCTGGATTAAAATTTACGCAATCAGCCGATACTATGTTTATCGTGCATCCCAATCATGCGCCTCGGCAGATTACTCGCACAGGTCATACGGCATGGACTATTACAGAAATAGATTTTCGCCGCGGCCCTTTTTTAGACCCAGTATTTGACGACTCTACACTTACGGCTTCAGCCCGAACAGGGAATGTAATTATTACGTCTAGTCAGTCAGACCCTTGGGCTTCCACTGATGTAGGAAGGTTAATTAAGTTGCATCATGGGTTTGCCAAGATAACGAACGTGCAAGTTGCCAAAATTACAGTAGACAACTTTGTTGGCACTTTCAGTGCAGGTGAAAGAGTAAGGGTGGTAGGCGGAAGTGGCGCTTCTGGTACCGCCGATATTGTTGAGCAAGGGTCGGATTTTATTATTGTCGAAAACTGTAGTATTGCTGCAGTCGCTAATAATGACTCCATACAGCTTGTAGCGGGAGGTGGTGCTACTTGCACTGCAAATGGCGCTCAATTAAATCTTGATCGACATGACCAAGTATTTGCAACAGTACAAGAAAACAGCAATCTTGAAACAGAATTAGAGCCTAGCATGACCGCTACTACAATTAGCTTTCATGAGGGCGATCCGAGTGCCACAGGGTTATCGCATAATGACTTTATCGAAGACAGTGCAGGTAACTTTCTTACTGAAGGCTTTGAGGTTGGCATGCGTATCAGCGCAAGTGGATCTGCAAATGTCAATGTGTCAAGTATTACCACAGGCTCAACAACCACCGTCACGTCGGATGGACGCCATAATTTAGTCAATGGCGATTTAGTCAAGTTTACAGGTTCTACTGGGGTAACAGTTGTTTTTCCAACAGAAGCATCCTCAGTGATCAATGATTTCTTTTTTGAAGTTGAATTAGACTCGTCGACACCAGATACCAAGTTTATTTTGCTTGATCCAGCTACGCGCAAAAATGTTACAAGCACTGGAAGTTCTAGCAATGGTTCTTTAGTAAATGGCAACAACTTCTCGAGCGCTCTTATTGTCGCCGTAAGTGACAGCGTCATAACGTTATCCACAAGCACCGATATACACTTTCAAAATGAAGGTCAGAGCATCACGATCACAGGCGATCTAACTGCTGATGATGAGTACCAGCTTGGTGCATTTTCAGGCACCACAGGACATCCCGCTTGTGTGGCATTTTTCGAGCAAAGGTTAGTGTTCGCTAACACAACAAATCAGCCGCAAACTCTTTTCTTTTCTGTCAGTGGGGACTATACAAACTTTACGGCTGGTGTAGCTGATGACAGTGCCCTGATCTACACGATTGGATCTAACCAGGTAAACGTCATTCGATACCTCACATCATCGCGTGTACTGCTGGTTGGTACGTCTGGTGGTGAGTTTGCAGTTCGTGCTGGATCGGTGGATGCACCTATCACACCAGTAAATACGCAGATCAAACAGCAGGCTAAGTACGGCAGTGCCGATATTCAACCCATTGTGGTCGGCGCTACTGCGCTCTTTGTACAACGAGAACAGCGTAAGTTGCGTGAGCTTGTTTATGACTTCAATGTTGACTCGTACATTGCCCCAGATATGACGTTACTGGCGGAGCATATTACTGAAGGCAAGATCAAAGAGATGGCTTATCAGCAAGAGCCGAACAATGTCGTTTGGTGTGTCTTAGAGAACGGCAAGCTTGTGGCAATGACCTATCGGCGCGAAGAAGATGTGGTAGCTTGGCATGAGCATCGGATTGGCGGGACATTGACAGATGGTGGCACAACTTACAACTACGGCT
>NZLH01000073.1 GCA_002694155.1 Pusillimonas sp.
CGCCATGATGGAAGACAGCATGCCGGCGCTTATGGCGGCGGAGTATCTGGGCATCCAGCCCCGGTTCATTGATGGCACGATGTCGGGCGGTTCGTCCTTCGTAAACTACCTGACGTCCGCGACCATGGCGCTGGACGCCGGTCTGTGTGATGTCGCGCTGATTGTTTATGGCTCCAACCAGCGCACCGCGTCCGGCAGACTGGTGACCGCTTCACGTCCGCCGGCCTACGAGGCGCCGTATAATCCGCGCTATCCGATCTCGGCCTATGCGATGGCGGCGGCGCGGCACATGCATGAATATGGTACCACCCGCGAACAGCTGGCCGACGTGGCCGTTGCCGCGCGGGCCTGGGCGCAGCACAACCCCGAAGCGTTCGAGCGCGGCCCGCTGACCCGCGAGGACGTGTTGGGTGCGCGCATGGTGGGCGATCCATTGACCGTGCGCGACTGTTGTCTTGTCACCGACGGCGGCGGCGCGATCGTAATGGTCCGCGCGGACCGCGCCCGGGATTTCCCCAAGGTGCCTGTCTATGTGCTGGGCAGTGCGGCGGAGAGCTCGCACCGGCAGATTTCCCAGATGAAGGATTTCACCGTGACCGCGGCCCGCGACTCGGGCGCGCGCGCCTTTGCGGCGGCCGGAGGGACCCCTGCGGACATCCAGGCGGTCGAGCTCTATGATGCCTTCACCATCAACACGATTTTGTTTCTCGAAGATCTTGGGTTCTGCGCGAAGGGCGAGGGAGGGGCCTTTGTCGAGGGCGGACGCATCGCGCCTGGCGGCGTGTTGCCGGTGAACACGAATGGCGGCGGCCTGTCCTGCGTGCACCCCGGGATGTACGGCATCTTCACAGTGATCGAGGCTGCTCGTCAGATCCGTGGCGACGCGCCGGGCATTCAGTTGAAGGATATCGACCTGGCGCTGGCGCATGGCAACGGCGGTGTGCTGTCCAGTCAGGTCACGGCGATACTTGGATCGCAAAACACGCTCTGACGGCAACTAAGGGAGGAAAGCAAATGCCATTGGATTTCGAGGCACTATCGAACTGGGACTTTGAGGAAATCGAACAGACGCTGACCGAGAGGGATACCATCTTGTATGCACTCGGCCTTGGGTTCGGCGAGGATCCGACAGATAAAATGGAGCTGGCCTATGTCTATGAGGACGGGCTCAAGGCAGTTCCCTCGATGGCGGTCATTTTGGGGTATCCCGGCTTCTGGCTGCGCGATCCCAAGACCGGCGTAAACTGGCAGAAAGTGCTGCACGGCGAACAGTGGCTCGACATCTACAAGCCGCTGCCGACACATGGCCGGATTGTCGGCCGTAGCAAAATCGACTTCATCGCCGACAAGGGCGAGGGCAAGGGAGCCGTCATTTACCAAAGCCGCGATATTATCGACGCGGACAGCGGTGAAAAACTGGCGCGCGTGGCGATGTCGGCTTTCTGTCGCGGTGATGGGGGGTTCGGCGGTGAAAACCAGGCGGGCCCGGCACCCGCAGTGCTGCCTGATCGGGCGCCGGATCATATATGTGACATCGATACCCTGCCGCGCCAAGCCCTTATTTATCGTCTCAGCGGTGATTTCAATCCGCTTCACGCTGACCCGGATGTGGCCCGTTCTGTCGGGTTTGACCGCCCGATCCTGCATGGTCTGGCGACCTATGGGCTGGCGGCCCGGGCGATTCTAAAGACGTTGCTTGACTATGATTCTGCCCGGCTTGTCGGTCTGGATGTTCGGTTCTCGGCTCCGGTCTATCCCGGCGAAACCGTGCGGTTCGAAATCTGGGAAGAGGACGGCGAGGCCCGGTTTCGAGCGTCTATTCCTGCACGCGACGTGGTTGTTCTGAACAACGGCGCAGCGCGCTTCGCCTGAGGCAATGAAGATGGCTCAACCGCTCAAGGATATCCTGGTGCTGGATTTCAGCACCCTTCTTCCCGGTCCGATGGCGACGCTCATGCTGTCCGAGGCCGGCGCCGAAGTGATCAAGTTCGAGCGTCCCGGAGTCGGCGAGGACGCGCGCCACACGGAGCCAAAGATCGACGGAGAGAGCATCGGATTTGCTGTGTTGAACCACGGCAAGCGATCGGTGGCCATCGACCTCAAGTCAAGGGGCGCAGTGGAACGTCTGCGCCCCTTGATCGAGAGGGCCGATGTTCTGGTAGAGCAGTTTCGTCCCGGCGTGATGGACCGGCTGGGGCTTGGTTATGAAGCGTTGCGAAAGATCAATCCCGGTCTCATCTATTGTTCGATCACCGGCTATGGCCAGACCGGACCAAAGGCCAGCGCCGCCGGCCACGATCTCAACTACGTCGGTGATGCGGGTATCCTGTCGCTCAGTCGCGGACCGGATGACCAGCCAACAGCCCCGTTCGGGCTGGTCGCCGATATCGGAGGCGGAACCTATCCTGCGGTGATGAATATCCTGCTGGCCCTGATTGCGCGGCAGGCAAGCGGGCAGGGGACGCATCTGGATATCGCAATGGCCGAGGGGGCGTTCGCCTTTGCCTATTGGGCACATGCCGAAGGTGTGATTGCCGGGCAGAACATCGAAAGCGGTGGCAGCCGTCTGACGGGTGGCCTGGCCCGGTATCGGCTTTATTCGGCTGCGGACGGGCGTCAGATCGCCGTCGGCGCGTTGGAAGAAAAGTTCTGGCAGTCGTTCTGCGATGTCATTGGTTTGCCGGTGGCGCTTCGCGATGACTGGTCCGATCCAAATGCCTGTGCCGCGGAGGTTGCACGTCGTCTGAGGGAACACCCCTCGACCCATTGGGAGCCTTTGCTGGCTGCGGCAGATTGCTGCTGTTCGGTCGTGAAGACGCCCGCCGAGGCGGCGCGTGACCCGCATTTCAAAGCGCGTGACGTGTTCGGGCGGACAGTAAAAATCTCCGGCCGGGACGCGCCTGCTTTGCCGCTGCCAATTGCGCCGGAGTTCCGTTCTTCGGGAAATTCGGTCGGAGTTGCAGCCACTCTGGGCGAAGACAATACGCGTTATGGCGTGGACCAACCAAAGACAGAGTAAATCCCGTTGACGGGCAGGTTTTGAATCGGTAATCTAACAATTGTTAGAAAAAAGGAGGGTCCAATGGACAAGTCTGACGATGACCTGCCGACTGAAGCTGAGCGTTATGTCATGCCATCGCGCTTTGTGGAAAGCGATAGCTTGGAAGTGCAGGGTTTCGTGACATCGGCTTTGCGTGATCTTCCTGTGGACGCAACCAATCGAGACAAGGCGATCCGCCTGTTCGAAGCGGTGCGCGACGATATTCGCTATGATCCCTATTGTTTTGCGCTGGATGAGGACTCTTACCGTGCCAGCCGTATCGCTGGGGCGGAAGCGGCGTTTTGCGTTCCCAAGGCAATTCTTCTGGCGGCTTGTTTGCGTGCTGTGGGTATCCCCGCCGCTCTGGGGTTCGCGGATGTGCGCAACCACCTGAATACACCCAAGTTGCAGGAGTTGATGGGGACCGATCTCTTTATCTACCACGGCTATGTTCAGCTGTGGTTGGGGAATGAGGCCTACAAGGTGACACCTGCATTCAACATGGAACTGTGTGAAAGATTCGGGGTCAAACCCCTGGTCTTCGACGGCTATAACGACGCGCTCTTTCACGAGTTCGACGAACAGAATCACCGGCACATGGAATATGTGAACGACCGTGGTCTCTATTTCGACGCGCCGATGGGTGAGTTCCTGGCGGCGTTCAAGGAAACCTATCCGAAGCTGGAAGAATTCAACCGCATCCGGATATCCAAGGATGCGAGCGGATACGATGACGGTTTCGCAAAGGAGGGTGCCTCTTGAGGTATCTGGAAGACTTCTCGCCGGGCCAAGTCTATCGCTTTCGCAGCGCTCCGATGAGCGCGGATTCGATAAAGGCCTTTGCCAAGGAATGGGATCCGCAGCGACTGCACACCGATGAAGACTATGCAATCGCCATACATGGTAGCCTGATCGCCTCGGGCTTTCAGACCATGCTTGAGGTGTTCAAGCCGGTCATGACCGAGATGATGGTCAATGTTGCCAATATCGGCGGCATGGGCTTTGACAATTTGCGCTGGCTGCGGCCGGTGCGCCCGAACGAACCCCTTGATGTCGAACTGACGGTCAACTCGGTCACACCGTCAAAAAGCAAGCCCGACAGAGGTGTTTTGCACTATACGCTCAGCGCCAAAAACCCTGCGGGCGAGGTCGTTTTTTCGACCGACACCCCCGTGATGATTCAGCGAAAACAAAATGACACAGACTGATATCCTTTCCAGCGAACAAGAAGACCTTCGCCTGTTGCGC
>NZLH01000347.1 GCA_002694155.1 Pusillimonas sp.
CAAACGCTGCCGTCCCAAGTTTTTCCACAGCAAAGCGGAACGTCGCATGAGTGCAGACCAGCACCTGGTCGGCGCTCTCAAGGAACGCTGCGACCGATTTAACCTTGCCGCCATCTGTCCCAGGCGAATTGCACAGGTTCCAGTTCGGCTTGACTAACCAATCCGCCCAGAAGCCGAACTTGCTCAGAGGCTCGTCATTGAAGCTGGCTCCGATGGACTTTTCCGGCACAACCACTATGGCCTGTTTGATCCCCTGATTATGCAGCTTGTCGAGTGCGATGAACATCAGCGCACGGCTCTTGCCTGAGGCTGGCGGTGACTTGATCAGAAGATACTGCTCTCCCCGTTTCCCAAAGGCACGCACTTGCATTGCCCGCATGCCAAGTTCGTTCGATCTCGTCGAGTTGCCATTCTGGGCGTAATTCACGGAAACGGAGGGGATGTTCTTACTTTTCATTAATAATACTTTCTAATCAATCAATGTGCCCATAACGGCGACCGCTGCCCATTATCATCACCACAGACAATCGGTCACCAAAAGTTGCTTCGAAGTCAGCCGCCTCTAGAGCATTCAAAACGTAGTAGTTTCCCATTTTCCTGAACACGAGAACTTTTCCATCATAAATGTCAAAGCCATGCGTCTCAGGGATTGGAAGAGTGATCTTCTCCATAGAGTTGTTGCCAAGTCTAAGGTTTCTTTCGACGGGCCCATTTGTCGGGGTCATAAAATTGATTGATCCGATGGTGGAATTCAAGGCTAAGTCTTGGGAGGGATTCATACCAAAATACCGCGACATGCCTCTCGGAAGATCAATCTGGTTTCCAGGCTTATCAAGACCTCGATTTCGTGTGACATAACCCGTCTCGATCCAAAATATTTCTCTAGGTCCTGGTATTGCAACTTCTTCGGTTTGATTTTGCGCCGACCTGGAGAATGAATTTCTCCATTTATCCTCATAATCGTCTAAAATTTGCTCAGCGGGCGTTGCAGAGCCCCAAAACTCGTTTGCAGTGTTCCACCCGTCCTCGACTATCTTTACGTCACCCACCATCGAATCAATGAATATCGAAGTTCCAGCCTCCACACTCCGCCGTAGTCCATTTGATGAGAAGTTTCCGGAGCCTGTGACAACGCCAAGCTTTCCAAGATCAGCACACCTTAAAAACGAAGTTTTCAGGTGGAAATCTTGGCGCGGTAAGAACCCAGATTGCTGCGCCACCCAAGCGCCGTCGTGAATCCGCACGGTGGAGTTTGGCTTTTCGCATAGAGCCCTGATTGCTTGTGGCTGTGTCCGACCATAGTCAATTCCGAACAACCACCTAGTTGTAGTTCCTTCCCAAAAATCAGGGCCAAATTCCAAATCGAACGCTGCAAGCCCTGATTGTGTAGCATAGGCGAACAAAGAAAGCGCTTCTGTTGCCTGTACCATGCTGCGAATTCTCCGCAGCTCGGAGAGCGTAGTTTTCGCATGCTGCCCTTGTTGGATAAAATGCTCGGTGTTCATGCTGTCATCTCTTTGCGCATATGCTTTGAGTAGTATTCAAATAGTTTCTCAAGTCGTTCGGTGTCGTTTTTGAAACGGCGCCCAATATAAATTCTCTCTAGAGTCTCATCGTTTCTATCGTGAGCCGCACGAAGGCCATCGGGCATTGCTTCATCATCATAGAGATCGGCAATAGTGGCAGGAAAGTGTGCCTCTCTGGCTAGCAGAATTTCCTCGGCGCGGCTTGTCAGATCTTTCTTGTTTTTCTCGGTGAGCTTGGGCACAGGGAAGGTGTTCCAACCCAAGGTATTAGAATACCGGTAGTCTGTTTTCATTTTTCCGCAAACTGTCGCTATCCAAACGGTATGCAGCGACGATGAGACAATCGCAAAGTTCCACAACGGGGCATCATAAATTCCAAAAAGCAGATCACTAATTATTGTGTTTCGATCGAAGACATCTGCCGGAATAAAGCGACGCCGTTCAGAAGAAACTTTCGCAACAGCAATGGTGTAAGACTTCGCGACCCCCTGTATCTGGACAAACCTATGAGGTCGATTTGCGAATGACTGAGTCGATGGTGCGCGGCTCTCCGCACGCATGATGCTTACTTTCTCCAACCTGGGCCCAACGAAATCATGAGCTTTTGCTTCCGCTGAATCTGAATCCGGAATCCAGATACACCCCCTACGCTTACCTCTGATCATTTCTGCGGAGCCGATGTATTGCTTGAACCAGTGCGCTTGTGTTGGATATAATTTCCTGCAAGACTGTAGCTCATCCGTTTCAAGGCATAGGTACCCCCCATCCCTCGGTTGGTTTCCGTACAACATTTGAGAAAGGCCATTTGTAGGGGATGACTTGGAGGACACAACGATGTCTGGTCCTTGAACTAGGTAAGCATTTATCGAAGAAACCTCGCGAACAGTTATTTCGCCAGTTCCCGCACTCTCAAGAAGAAACTTTGAACGGCGAGAGTGGTGCTCAACACCAACAATGGAGACAATCACCCCAGCGTTGTGACTCGCCAGGTTTTTCCATTTAAACGATGGCTCCGCAAAAATGATGTCTGCGCCTAACCCTTTCAGTATCGGCCAAAGAATTGAGACTTGTTGCCCCTGCCACATCGAATTAGTAGTCACAAACGCGTAGGGCGCATGTGAGAATTTATTATACTCGGCGGCCTTAATGAACCAAGCGGAAACATAGTCCACCGCAGCGGATTTGCTTTCATATTTCTTAAATATTTGAGCGAGGTCAGCCTTTTGCTCGGCATCCTGCCAAGCCTGCCCTAAGTATGGTGGATTGCCACAAATGTAGGTTTCCCCACCTTCATTGTCAAAGTCGATTTGCGCCTGATCCAGTGGTGAATGAAATAGATCATCAGCTTGATACTTTACCCCGGTTCCAGTCGGTGGGCAGATGCTAAGCCAATCTAGCTTCAGCGCGTTCCCGCTAGTGATCCAACTCATTGCATCGAGAGGCAGAAATTCTACTAAGGCTTCCTTCTGGCCACGATAGGTCACGTCGCACTGATACTCGGCGATGATTAGTGCCAGTCGCGCAATCTCAGCAGGGAAGTCGCGCAGTTCGATCCCTCGGAAGTTCGTGATCGGGATTTCTGTGCGGCGGTCGGCCTCATCTCGCCGTGCGTTAATTTCGGCCTCAATGGCACGCATTTCCTTGTAGGCAATCACAAGGAAATTTCCCGACCCACATGCGGGGTCGAAAACTCTGATCCGCGCCATGCGGTTGCGCAGGTTTAGAAGCTTGCGGGGATTGTCTCCTGCCTCTTCCAGATTCTCGCGCAGATCGTCGAGAAAAAGCGGATTGAGAACCTTCAAGATGTTCGGGACGCTGGTGTAGTGCATGCCAAGCGCACCGCGCTCTTCATCGTCCGCAACGGCCTGGATCATCGAGCCGAAGATGTCGGGGTTGATTTTCGTCCAGTCAAGACTGCCGATGTGCAGGAGGTAAGAGCGCGCGATCTTGCTGAAACGCGGCACGTCGGTGCCACCTGAAAACAGCCCGCCGTTCACATAAGGAAAGGCGTGCGCCCAACGTGCGATGCCCGCTGCCGTACGATCCTCAAGCTTGGTGTTCATCGCGCGGAACAGCTCGCTGATCACCTCGTGCGTGTTCCCACTGTCTCCGTCGCTCATCTGCTCGATCGTTGCAGTGAACTGATCGGTCTTGGCGAAGATGTCGGTATCTTCGGCGAAGAAGCAGAAAATCAGACGCGCCATGAAATGGTTCATATCATGGCGGCGCTGCGCCGTGCCCCATTCGGGATTGTCCTTCAGCAGCTCGACATAGAGGCGGTTAAGTCGGCCCGTCGCCTTGATGTCGAATGAGCTCTCGCGGATTTGCTTGACGGTGCTGATACCGGCAAGGGGCAGGAAGAAGCCGAAGTGATCGGAGAAGTTGCTGTATGCACAAGCAACGGTTTCACCTGTTGCCAAATCTTCGGCTTCAAGGTCGATGCCGTCCGTTGCCAGTACGAACTTCGCCTTGGCCTTTGTGGTAACGGGACTGGCCTTGAGGGTGGCAAGGGTCTTAGTGACGTCGCCCGCTGGACACACAACAATGTGGATGTTGTTCGTCTGAAGGACGCCGCCGACATCCGACTTGTTGGAAGCGCCCGTGCGCAGCCGCTTGATGGTCGTGTCCTTGTTGCCGAAGGCCAACAAAAAGGCGTACGGAAACTCGTCCGGATCGAACGGCTGTTCGGCCAGATTGGATATGGCTTCTTCGATCTCGACGGCGTTCACTGCCCACGACTCCCTTTTTGAACACCACAGTAGCAAGCCTGCTAGTGGTGTGCATCTCTCAAAGCACAAAATGTCGAGATATCCACATAGCGACCAGCGGTGTTGGTATCAGGTGGTTGGGGACGGAGATGCTCATGCGATGTGAGTGAGTTCAGTGGCGGCGATACGCCTCCTTATCGGGTTCAGCGCCGATGCGTTGACGGTATCCAATCCGCGCAGGGTTGGTCAGGGTTCCAAGGGGCTCGAAGGCTCCTCGGTCGATGGGAAGGCTCCAAGGAAGGGTTGCGCGAATGCTCCCTTCCGTGGTCTCGATGAAGTCGTCTCCAGGAAGTGGTCTGGCAGAGCTGTGCCGCGAGCATGGGATGAGCGACGCGTCGTTTTACAAATGGCGGGCCAAGTA
>NZLH01000076.1 GCA_002694155.1 Pusillimonas sp.
ATTGCCAGTAGGTCTGGTCCAGATATCGGCCCTCGACCCACTCGGGTAGATTCGCTTCCCAACTCAGATCCAACCCGATCCCCGGCGTTAGAATATAAGCTTCGAATATATTGGGTGTGCTCGTTTCAACATAGGGCAGGTTTTTAACCCGATCGTAATATGCATGTACGCTTGCGACGGTTTCCGCCGAGAAGCGAAACTGCCCGGCATTAGGTCCTTCCTTAATTTTGACGATCTGCATCTCGGTGCCCGGTACCGTCCATTGGTCGATAGGTTGCGGCTGCGATTGTCTTAAGGCCTCCAGCCCGTCTTCACCGACACCCGCCCGCAACTGTCCAAGCAGCTCCATCAGGCTTAGATCCTGTTCGTTCTGCTTCACCATCTCAATATCGGGGATGTCTTCCAGACTGGGCTTCGGAATTCGATCGAGCACTTCCTTGATCAACAGCGCTGATTCAAGACCCACCGAAACTCTCAGATCGGCAGGAACCTCGCTCAGATCCAGCGCCCGGGTCGCACGCAAAAGGGGGACCATTGTCTCTTCGTTGGTGCGACCCGCCTTGGCCAACGCATACGCTTCTTCGATCGCACTTACGAGCCCCTGATAAACGGCGCGCGGACTTGAAGTATCGGGCGGTGCCAACGGACTTTCTATAACCGCGCTTTCTGTCGATGTCACGCTGCTTGCGAAAACCGCTCCCGAGCCGCCAACCGACACCAACAACAGCATGAAGAGCATGACAGACCGCCGAAACAAGCCTGCGATCGAGGAAAGAAAAAACATAAAACGCTGTCTCCAAGCAAAAATACCCGCTCGAACAAAAACTTCCGGCGGGCTTTATTCTGTATAAAACGCCAAATAGTAAAAAATGACAAACAGTATTGATTAACCTTGTTTTTGCAATGAACAGGCTTAATCAAGGTAATACCGTTGTCCCTAGCAGGCTCCATATTAGGCTTACGTAATATCAATAACCATGCGGATTAACCCAAAAAAACTGGCGATTATCACGCTTTTTTTGATGCTATCCTTACACCCAAAAAACGTATCAAAATTACAACTATACTCAGCCAAATATCCCACTGCTGTCCAGCAAGTGTACTAGCCCAACTTCCGCACCCCTAGATCACGGCAAGCATGACGAATAAACAGAACCCCAAATTTCAGGAACTCGTTACCAAATTACGCGAGATTTTTCAAATCGACCGCCCGGAACTTGATTTCGGCATCTATCGCATCTTGAATGCCCGCGCTGGTGAGATTAACGACTATTTGGAGAACCGACTGCCGGCAAAAGTAGAAGCAGCGCTTAGCAGCGGTAACGATGCACAACGCGAACAGGTCGCGCGCGAGCTACAAGAAAAAGAAGCACAATACGAGGCCGATGGCATTAACCCCGAAACGGTGCCCAGGGTACAGGAATTACGACAAAAGCTACGGCAGTACACGTCAGGCGCCAACGAACATGAAAACGCCGTCTTTTCGCATTTGTTAACCTTCTTTAGCCGCTATTATCACGACGGCGATTTCATCAGCCAGCGCCGCTATAAAGGTGACACCTACGCCATTCCCTATGCAGGTGAAGAAGTGATGCTGCATTGGGCCAACAAAGACCAGTACTACACAAAAAGTGGCGAAAACTTTAGCAACTATAGCTTTAAATTACCTGAAGAAAATGGCAAGCAAGGTCGCACAGTACATTTCCGCCTGGTTGCCGCCGACACAGCCAAAGACAACCGCAAAGACAACGACAAAGAGCGCCGCTTCGCCCTGGTTGCCGCAAAAACCGTTACCCGTGTAGACGAAAACGGCGATGAGTACGAAGAAGAACTGCGACCAATAGAGGAAGTACGCAGCTCCGACGGTTCACAAGAACTGATTATTCACTTCGAGTACGCCGCCCAGCCTAAAGGCACCAAGCAAGAAACACTTATTACCAAAGCGGTGGAAACCGTGCTGGCCGATGAAACCATAAAAACGCACTGGTTAAGCCTAAGCAATCGCGCTCCCACCGAAAAGAACCCACAGCGCACCCTGCTGGAAAAGCACATTACCGACTACACCACCAAAAATACAGCAGACTATTTCATCCACAAAGACTTAGGCGGCTTCCTGCGGCGCGAACTGGACTTCTATATTAAGAACGAAGTTATGCACCTGGACGATGTGCAGAACGCGGGGGTATTCGCCGACATCGAGAAAAACCTACGCATGATCCAGTGCTTGCGCTCCATCGCACTGGAGCTGATTACCTTCCTGGCGCAATTAGAGGATTTTCAGAAAACGCTGTGGCTGAAAAAGAAATTTGTGGTGTCCAGCCACTACTGCATCACGTTGGATCGGATACCCGAAGAGCTGTACCCTGAAATTGTTGCAAATGAGCGGCAGTGGGAAGAGTGGAAGCGGCTTGGTATTTGGGAGGGCGGCATTCACGGTACCCTGAAAGAGTTGATATCTGCGCCATATAGAATGATCGACACCAGCTTATTTGATGATAGATTTCAAGCGAAGGTAATCGCTGCCCAAGAGAACATAACTATAAGCTGCGTCGGAATTCTTATTCATTCAGAAAATTTTCACGCTCTCACACTACTTCAAAATCGATACAAAAATAAGATTAATTGTGTTCATATAGACCCTCCCTACAACACACAAACCAGCGGGTTTCTGTACAAAAATAGTTATCAACACTCAAGCTGGTTAGCAATGATGAGAAATCGCATATCCACTTGTTATCCATTGCTTAAGAATGACGGCCATTTTCAGTGTCATATAGATGAGAACGAATATGAAAGCCTGATTAAACTAATGGACGATTTTTCATGGTTGAGCGGTGGCACTATCATTTGGGACAAACGAAACCCAATGAACGGAGGGAAAGGGTTAGCTAATCAACACGAATACATCATCTGGAAATCTCCAAATGCAGCAACCTTCGTCAACCGAAACAAATCTGTACTCTCAATAATTAACGCAGCGAACCAATTTATCGATCAAGAAGGCGGAGTCACAGAGAATGCTCGCCGTAAATTTTCGTCATGGGTAAGTTCAAATAACGAACTGAGTGGAGGAGAAAAGGCCTATCGATACTTAGATGAAAATGGTCGTGTATATCAGAGCGTGAGTCTTCGAGCTCCCGAGCCCCGCACAGACCCAAAATTTCATAAACCGCTAATTCATCCCACCACGGGAAAACCATGTGCGATGCCACCAAATGGCTTCTCTAGAACCCCAGAAACTCTATCAACGATGCAGAGAAAAGGAGAGATTCTTTTTGGGGAAGACGAAACGACACAACCTAGGCAAAAGGTTTTCTTAAAAACAGAGACCGGTCGCCAAGTTTCGTCAATGATTCAAAACGCAAAAAAAGGCAAAGCCGATACCGAGCGTTTAGGCCTTGATTTTCCCTACTGTCACCCAGTATCACTATACGAGGATACCATCGGCGCCGCGTCAAAAACATCAAATGAAATTGTTTTAGATTTTTTTGCCGGCTCGGGTACGACCGCGCACGCCGTGCTAAATCTAAATCGAGACGACGAACAAGGGAGAAAATACATACTGGTGGAGATGGGCGCTCACTTTGAAACTACGGTAAAGCCTCGAATAATAAAACTCGTGTACTCAAAAGACTGGACCAACGGCAAGCCCACCGCCCCCGAAACCGGCATTTCCCACTGTTTCAAAGTCCTTAAGCTCGAAAGTTACGAAGACACTCTGAACAACCTGCAGTTGCGGCGTACCACGAGCCAGGGCGAGCTGTTGAACGGCTTGCCGCAGCAAGCCAAAGACGATTACTTACTACGTTACATGCTAGACGTAGAAAGCCGGGGCTCACTATTGTCGGTGGAAGATTTCAAAAAACCGTTCGATTACACCCTAAACGTCGCGATGGATTCCGCAGGTGCGTTCGAACCGCGCAAGGTCGATCTGGTTGAAACCTTCAACTATCTGATCGGTCTGCGCGTAAAGCGCATCGACGCGCAACCACACCACGGTTTCGTTACCGTTACCGGTACCCTGCCCAGTGGCGAAAGTTGCCTGGTGCTATGGCGTGATTGCGAAATACTGGATTATGAAGGCATCAACAAACTCTGCGACAAGCTGGCTATTGACCCCGCCAACAACGAGTATGACGTGGTCTATATCAACGGCGACCACAACATACCCACTGTATTCACCCAAACGGCGAAGGAAGGCGGCGCCACCCGCTCACTTAAGCTGCGTCAGATCGAACCGGAGTTTCTGGAGCGCATGTTTGCTGTGGAGGATGTGTGATGGCAACTAACAAGTTTTTAACAGCCTCACAATCATCACCAACAGAATTAACGCCTTTGCTTAGTGAGTTGCGCCAGTTAATCAGCGAAGCGCGTAGCCGAGCGCTGCGCGCGGTGGATGTCATTCAGGTGCAAACATGCTGGCAGGTTGGCCGCCACATCGTAGAGTTCGAACAGAACGGAGCCACACGGGCTGCATACGGCAGACGACTGTTGCCCATACTGGCGGAACAATTGACCGCAGAGTTTGGCAGGGGTTTTGATGCATCAAATTTACGCAATATGCGCTCGTTTTATCAGGCGTTCCCAAATTGTGACGCACTGCGTCACGAATTAAGTTGGACACACTACCGCCTGCTTAGCCGGGTACAAAGCGAAGAGGCTCGCATCTGGTACATGAATGAAGCAGCCGCGCAAAACTGGAGTTCACGCGCGCTAGAGCGACAGATAGGCACGCTGTTTTACGAACGGTTATTGCTTAGCCAGGACAAAGCCGCCGTGGCAAACGAAGCCAGGCAAAATCTTGCCGCACTCGAATCAACCCCGCGCGCTTTTGTGCGCGATCCGGTCATGTTGGAATTCCTGGGCCTGCCAGGTGCCGGCAAACTATTAGAG
>NZLH01000077.1 GCA_002694155.1 Pusillimonas sp.
AGCCAATGTAATAGGTGATGCCCGGTACTACCGTTAGTTAGGTTTAGAATCCATCGTGCCTTCGACAAAGTACCCCAATCTTTGGCCTTCGCCAACGGATGCCCCTCGCGTCCCGCGATTAAAAGATGCGTGGGGCACAGAGGAATAAATACCAACTCCGGCGGCAGCTCGTCGCGCGTGGCAATAGCAACGCCGAAATCCAACGCCCCCTCAAGTAAACCCGGAATAATTTCCGTCATGAACCCTTCTTTCAATGTCATCTGCGCCTCGGGAAAGGCGCCGACAAACCGCCGGTATACATCAGGGAAAATAGTGGTTGCCACTACCGGCGTAATGCCAATTGAAACTCTCGCACCTGCCCCACCGCTAATTTGCTGAACTTCGTTCCTGGCCCGATCTATAGTGGCAAGAATCATGCGTGCCCGCCCAAGCAAGGCCTTACCAGCATCGGTGAAAGACACCCCGCGATAACTACGATTCAACAACTCTGCTCCCATATCCTCTTCCAGCTCTTTCATGGCTCGGGTCAATGCGCTTTGACTGATTCGCAAAGCGCGCGCGGCTGCGCGTATTGAGCCACTGTCTGCGACTTGCACGAAAGCTTTTACATGTTGATGTTTCATTGTGCGACCTAGTCAGAACTCTATTTAAATGATGATTTATTAGATGACATCAAAAAGTGTTCACCTAAACAAAAATAACGTCTTTCAATTATCACTGATTACGACAAAAATAAGAAAAAAATAGCGAGGAGAACAAATGGCATTTCCTGAACTGGATCTGCAATCAATGAAAGAATGGCGCCATGCTATCCATCAGTTCCCTGAGTTGGGATTCGAGGAAGAACGCACCAGCGCTTTGGTCGCACAGTGCCTGAATGACTGGGGCTACGAAGTTCACACAGGCCTGGCAGAAACAGGCGTGGTCGGGAAACTGATAGTTGGCTCAGGCGTAGGCCCCAAGCTAGGCTTACGAGCTGAAATGGATGCCTTGCCCATACATGAGGCCACCGGTTTACCCTGGCAAAGTCAAGTCAACGGCAAAATGCATGCTTGCGGCCACGACGGTCATACCGCCATTATGATGGGTGCAGCCAAAGCTCTAGCGCAAATGAACGCCGAAGGTAAGCTACCTGGCAATGGTGTTGTGCACATTATTTTTCAGCCGGCAGAAGAAATTGGCGGCGGGGGTGGTGCCCAGCGCATGATTCAAGAGGGCCTGTTTGACCTTTTCCCATGTGACGCCATCTTTGCATTACATAACCTTCCCGGCACACCGGTAGGTCATTGTTTTTTCCGGGCAGGCCCTTTCATGTGTTCGTCCGACAAGGTGGTTATTCGCTTTCAAGGAAAGGGCGGGCATGGCGCTATGCCCGAGCTATCGCAAGACCCCACCCTGCCGCTGGCCGCTACGCTGATGGGGTTACAAACAATTATCGGCCGTAACCTCAGCCCCTTCGAATCGGGCGTTATCAGCGTAGGCCGCGTTGCCGCCGGCGCAAGCTACAACATTATTCCCGAGCAGGCAGAACTCGAACTCAGTGTACGCGCCCTGCAACCAGAAATTCGCGAAAAACTGCGTGAACGAATTGAAAGTATGGCCACGCATCAGGCTAAGGCATACAACTGCAGTGTGAACATTGAGTATGAACTGGGTTACCCCGTACTCGTTAATGACCAGACGCAAGCCAAGCTATTGGGGCAAGCCGCCAAACAAACGTTTGGCGAAAACCATGTTAATGAGCAAGCTTTACCGCTAGCCAACAGTGAAGACTTTGCCTACATGTTGCAGAAAGTACCCGGCTGCTATCTGATTATCGGTAATGGCGACAACGGCCACGAGCATGGTCAACGACTGGGTCCCTGTAGCGTACATAACCCTCATTACGATTTCAACGATGCTTGCTTGTCATATGGCGCCGAATTCTGGCTCAACCTGACCAAGCTATTCTTTTCCGCAAAAACGCTTGAATCCCCCACTAAAAGAGGGCCGCACTTTTCTTTCATTTCACCAACAGAGGAATAACGACAATGAGACAAACCTTTAAATCCCTTAAGTTGCTAACCGCAGCTGCCTTGGTTTCCTGTGCTGCGGGCGTACAAGCCACAACGCTAACACTTTCAAACTGGGTGCCACCCACTCACTTCATCACCACTGACATTCTGCAAGTATGGGCAAAGAACGTTGAAGAAGCGACCGAGGGGCGTGTGAAGATTCGTATGCTTCCCAAGCCAGTGGGCAGCCCGCCACAGCATTGGGAGCTTGCGCGTAAAGGCATTGCTGATATTACCTGGGGCAATTTCACCTACGAACCCGATCGCTTCAAGGCCATATGGTTTGCAGAATTCCCATTCAATGGTGATAACGCCGAAGCACAGTCCGTCGCTTTGTGGGACACCTACGAAAAGTACTTGAAAGGCACCCCTACCTTCCAAGGGGTAAAACTGCTAGGCACGGGTATGTTTGGTGGTGGTGCAATTCACCACGGCAAAAAGAACATTGTCACGCCAGAAGACCTGGCCAATCAAAAGATTCGTATGGGCGGCCCAATTCAAAAACGCTTGCTTGAAGACATGGGAGCGGTACCTATCGCAGCACCCGGGCCACAAGTGTACGAGTTGGTGGAAAACGGTGTAGTGGATGGCTCTTTGAACCCTATTGAGTCTGTCATTAACTTTCGCGCAGCCGACATGCTGAAACACCACACGCTGATACCTGGGGGTTTTTACGACGCCACATTCTTCCTGGCCATGAATGAAGGCAAATGGAACAAGCTATCCGACGCCGACAAGCAAGCCATTATGAGTGTATCGGGTGAACATTTCTCGCGGCTTTGGGGCAGTGAGTACGATCGCCAAACAAACATGGCCCTTAAAGAACTGAAAGCACAGAAGCACGAGTTCAACACACCATCGCCCGAGCTCATGGCCAAAATTGAAGAAGTCAACAAAGCGGTTGTAGCTGAATGGGCTGCCGATGGCGCCTCATTCAACGTCGATAACCCCATGGAAATGGTAGAGTTCTACCGTTCCCGATACAACGAACTAAAAAACAAGAACTAAAACCTGGGGTAAAACACCCCCTCCAGATAGTCGGCACGACACAGGCGCGGGTTTTCTTCACCCGCGCCCGCGTGCCGCGCCAAATTTCCCCCGGAAAATCTTATGCACGCTTTTCTGCAGAGAATACGAAAAGGCATTGAGCGATTCTTAATGGGCGCTTTGCTGGCGATGGTGTTCCTGACGTTTGCCGACGTCATTGGGCGCCGCTTTTTCGGCACCCCCATCTACGGCGCACACGACGTCACCGAACATTTAATGGCGCTTATTGTTTTCTCTAGCCTGCCATTGCTCACTTCGGCCCGTGGCCATCTGGTCGTGGACCTTTTCGACCGTTTCGTCATGAGCAACACCATGCGCTGGTGGCGCGGGCTGACCACACTGCTTGTTGCCGTCATTTTGGCTTTAATCGGGTATCAATTTATTTTCGCCACCCTTGATGCCATCCAAATCAAAGAAGTCAGCCAGGCACTGCTGATTCCCCGCAGCTACTTCTACGCACTCATCAGCCTCAGTTGCTTTGCCAGTGCGATTGCGGCACTGCTTCCCCCTAGCGCGCCGCTTAACGCCCCCGAGGACAACACATGATTGTCGGTTTTTCCGCCCTTTTTGCGGTCTTGCTCCTAACTTTTCTACGCGTCCCGCTGGCATTCTCATTACTTGCCGTTTCTATCTTGGCGTTGTCGATCGACATGGGCTTACAAACAGCCCTCACGATGACGTCCATGACGATCGAAGAAGCCGTGTTTTCTTACGAATTAGCAGTCGTGCCCTTATTCATTCTTATGGGCAACATTCTGTCTCGCTCGGGTATTTCAGCCGATTTGTTTCGCGCAGCAAATGCTTATTTTGGTCACATAAAAGGCGGGTTGGCGCTCTCTACTATTGTTACCTGCGCGGGCTTTAGCGCCGTGTGTGGCTCCAGCCTGGCCACTGCCGCCACCATGTCGAAAGTGGCCTACCCCAGCATGAAGAAGTACGGTTACTCCGACAGCCTGTCGGCAGCCACCATCGCCGCCGGCGGCACACTTGGCATCCTGATTCCGCCTTCCATCATTTTGATGATTTACGGCATTCTGACGCAAACCAATATTGGGCACTTGTTCATTGCCGGCGTAATCCCCGGTATTTTGGGTTTGTTACTGTACATGGGTGCTGTATACATCGTTGCCATAATACGGCCTGGTAACGCGCCCCGTGGCGCGACAACCAGTCGACACGAGAAGATTGCGTCGCTTAAAGGTGTATGGCCTTTCTTCCTGCTGTTCCTGTTAATTATTGGCGGCATTTACGTAAAAATTTTCACAGCAACCGAA
>NZLH01000078.1 GCA_002694155.1 Pusillimonas sp.
CCAGTTATGCCGTTGTGTCAGCGTGTACCACAGGGCTGCATTCCATAGGCGATGCCGCACGTCTTATCGAGTACGGCGATGCCGACGTTATGGTTGCCGGGGGCGCCGAGTCAACAGTGTCACAATTGGGTGTGGGTGGTTTTGCTGCTATGCGGGCGCTCTCCACACGAAACGACGACCCCGAAACAGCCTCGCGTCCGTGGGATGTCGATCGTGATGGTTTCGTGCTCGGAGAGGGTGCCGGTGTGTTGGTTCTTGAAGAGTACGAGCACGCACGAAAACGCGGTGCGCGAATCTACGGCGAGTTTGCGGGTTATGGAATGAGTTCCGATGCGCATCACATTACCTCTCCAGATAAAGATGGGCCACGTCGCGGTATGCTGTTAGCACTGCGTAACGGTGGTATTAACCCCACCGAAGTGTCTTACATCAATGCGCATGGCACCTCAACGCCGTTAGGCGATAAAAACGAAACGGAAGCACTTAAACTGGCGTTTGGCGATCATGCCCGCAATCTGGTGGTGAATTCCACCAAATCCATGACTGGTCATTTGCTGGGTGCTGCAGGCGGAATTGAGGCTGTCTTCACAACACTGGCCGTTCATCACCAGGTGTCGCCCCCTACCATTAATATTTTTAATCAAGATCCCGAGTGCGATCTCGATTATTGTGCTAATGAAGCGCGCGACATGAAAATAAATGTCGCTTTGTCCAATTCGTTCGGGTTTGGTGGTACGAACGGGTCAATGCTTGTGCGACGCGTTTAGGCGGCCGGCCGAATGCAAACGCCTTTCCAGTGGCAAATCAGAACCCCGATGTGGGTCTGGTTAGCTGCTGGATTTGTGCTTTTGCTTACTGCACTTATTCTTGTTTTCCATAACTTTTTGCTTTTTCTTTGCGCGGCTCTGGCGCTGATTCTGTATGGTCGCCACAGTGCTGCGCAATTTAAGTTTGCGCAGGGCGTCTTGCATTATGAACAGGGGCGCTGGATATACGTGCCGCTTAATGGAAGTAAGCGTCGGGTATCATTAGAGCGAGTCTGGCCCAATGGCTTGTGGACTACATTACGCTTTACACAGGAAGCTTCCGGGGCAAACCAAATTATGGAATTTACAGTCTGGAAATCTAGCGTCTCCAAGCGCGCCTGGCGTGCGTTGGGTATGTTGGTAGCGCAACACGTCGCTTCAGCAGGGGGTGGGCGTGAGCGAGCGTGATGTTGATGCAGAGCTGGTTGCACGCGTTCAGCGGGGCGATAAACGGGCTTATGACCTGCTGGTACTGAAGTATCAACGGAAAATCATGCGCTTGTTGTCGCGCATGATTCGAGAGCCTTCCGAGGTCGAGGATGTGGCTCAAGAAGCGTTCATCAAAGCTTATCGAGCCTTGCCCCAGTTCAGGGGTGACAGTGCGTTCTACACCTGGTTGTATCGCATTGCCATTAACACCGCTAGAAACTGGCAGGCTTCAAGTCAGCGTCGGCCCATGTCGTCTTCAATTGTTTCTAACGAAGATGATGAAACTTTTGATCAAATTGACAACCTAACCGATATCAGCACGCCCGAATCGGTTCTGGCCAGTAGGCAGGTGGTAAGTACCGTTAACGCGGCAATCGATGCGCTACCGGAAGAGTTGCGCACGGCAATCGTGCTGCGCGAAATTGAAGGTATGAGCTATGAGGATATTGCCCAAACGATGGGTTGTCCCATAGGAACAGTTCGCTCGCGTATTTTCCGCGCGCGAGAAGCTATTGCAGCGCAGCTGCGTCCAGTGCTTGACGCAGGTGCAGATACGCAACGGTGGTAAGGAGTCACAACTATGCAAACTCAGACGCGTTCCGAATACGATGCTTCCTGGGAGGAAACTGTTTCCGCCTGGGTTGATGGCGAGGCGGAAATTCGCACTGAAGATCTCGACAGCCCCTATAGCAGGCAGTTGTGGGACACTTATCATTTTATCGGCGATGTTATGCGCAGCAACGAGCTGGCATTGCAACCGTCCGACCGGTTTTATGCCCGGGTATCGAAAGCCATCGATGAGGAACCGGCAATTGTCGCACCGCGTCGGCGCAAATCGTCACCGGTTTGGCGTGCTGGCGTATCGGGTTTGGCCGTTGCCGCTGCTGTCGCGTCGGTTGTTTGGGTTGCGTTGCCTTATTTGGTAGGTGGGCAAGCGAACACCGAGCAACGGCCTGTTTTAGCCACGGCCGATGATACCGGGTTACACGATTATGTCAGTGCACATCAACAGTTTGCAGGTGTAAACCCGGTTCGGCAGGTGTCTTTCGAGACGGGGGCCGGATCACGATGAAAAGGGTAACTCGGCATCTGTCGGTCTGGCAGTTCACGTGGCTATTAATGGGCATGTTTGCTTGTTTGCCTATCGCAAATGCCCAAAAAAGCGCTGAACAGCACAAGGCGGTGTTTGAGCTCTTGCAACAGGCACAACAAGCCGCCCGTAATACCGATTATGCGGGTGTGTTTAGCTATACGGAACGCGGAACCATGCGTTCATCGCGCATTATTCATGTTGTTGACGGTACCGGCGAGCGCGAGCGATTAGAGGTTCTCGATGGTTCCCCGCGCGAATTCATCCGGCACAATGAAACACAGCTTTGCTTGATACCCGAGAAAAATCTTGTTCTGGTCGATACAGCCCGAACCGATCGTTTCCCCAGCCTTTTTTTGGGCAACACCGACGCCATTATTGATCACTATGAGCTGTTTTTAACTGACGGTGACACCACGCGTGTGGCGGGTCGCGAGTGTCAAATGGTGCATGTACAACCGCGTACCGATGATCGCTATGGCTACAAATTTTGTGTCGACACGGAAACTAAGTTGTTGATCAAGGCTCAAACAGTCAGTGACGAGGATGTCGTTGATGAAATTGCATTTACTATGCTGCAAACCGGTGAGAACGTTGTCAGTGAAGGGTTGGATCCTTCATGGGATACGTCTGACTGGAAAAAGATGAAAATTTCAACACGCGACATTAATGTCATGGAGTCCGGGTGGCGTATCCAGCCTCCTCCTGGGTTCTCGTTTACCAAGCAGCTTGCTCGCCCAATGAAGTCTGGCGACGCAGTGAAGCATGTGGTGTTGTCCGATGGGCTGGCTACGATTTCGGTGTTTATCGAGGCGTTCGACGCGGCAAACCAGATACGTAGCCTACAAAAAGGTGTGATGCGTAATGGTGCAATTAACGTTTACGGCACCCGTATTGGCGACCACTGGTTAACTGCAGTGGGCATTATCCCCGCGCCAACGCTGCAAGGGCTGGCCGAGCAAACCCAGTATGTCGAGCCCCAGAATGGACAACAATAATTTAAATTTCAAGGAGATTTCATGATGCGAACAACCCGCGTTGAAGGGCGCGTGAAACGGTTTTTGGCAGGCGCAATGATCGCGTGTAGCACGATGGCAACATTGGCTATCGCGCAAGCGCAAACAACTGCCGTGCCAACGTTAACCGTTCCCGACTTCACCGAAGTGGTGGCGCAGTCGGAAGGGTCGGTTGTAAATATTCGTACAACCGAAAGCATTCCTGTGCGCTCCCAAATGGGGCCGGGAGCTGACCCTTATGAACTGTTTCGCTGGTTTTTTGGGCCCGATTTCGTGCCTCCCGGGCGTGGTGGGCCACCCGGTGGGCCGATGCCCGAGGGTGCACAACCTCAAGAGCGTACTGTTCCTCGGGGTGTCGGGTCGGGTTTCATCATTTCTAAAGATGGTTATATCCTGACCAACACACACGTAGTAGCGGGTGCCTCAGACATTCATGTGACTCTTACCAATGGTAAAGAGTACGAAGCTGAAATTGTTGGCACTGACGCGCGCACCGATGTTGCACTTATTAAAATCGACGCAAGCGATTTAAAGCCGCTACCGGTTGGGACGTCAAAAACACTTAAGAAAGGGCAGTGGGTTCTAGCGATTGGATCTCCGTTTGGTCTAGAGTCAACCGTCACGTCTGGTATTGTTAGCGCAATTAATCGCGACACGGGCGACTATCTGCCGTTTATTCAAACCGATGTGGCTGTGAACCCCGGTAATTCCGGCGGCCCGTTGTTGAATCTGGCTGGCGAAGTTGTTGGTATTAACTCGCAAATTGTTTCGCGCAGCGGTGGTTTTATGGGTATTTCCCTTGCTATTCCTATCGATGAAGCAATGCGTGTTGTCGAACAACTGAAAGAGCACGGTAAAGTCACACGCGGCCGAATTGGTGTTCAAATTGGGCCTGTTTCCGAAGAAGTGGCCAAGGCAATCGGACTGAATACTGAGAAAGGCGCCATGGTTAGCCATGTTCAGAAAGACGGGCCGGCCGATAAAGCAGGCGTGCAGGCGGGCGATGTTATTACCAGTTTCAATGGGGAACCCATTAATCAATGGTCAGACTTGCCGCGTATTGTTGGTGGTACCCAACCCGACACGCGTGCCACAATGAAAGTGTGGCGCAAAGGTAAAGAAGTATCCCTGCGTGTTCGTGTAGGCGAGTTCGAGGCTGACGAGGCATCGACGGGTGCTACGCCGGCGCCCCAGGCTGAAGAGGCGGCTACCGATGTGCTGGGTTTGGGGGTTCAACCCGTGCCTGCCGACGTGCTTAAAAACGAAAATCTTAAGCATGGAGTGATGGTTACCGCTTCGAAAGGGCCTGCGGCGATGGCTGGCATTGCACCGGGCGATATTATTCTTACTGTGAACGATACGGATATTAGCGATCCAGAGCAGTTTGCCAAAACAGTTGCCGGGCTGGATACATCGAAGAATGCAGCATTGCTGGTGTATCGTGAAGGTCAAACGCAGTGGGTTGTGGTTACGCCCGCAAAATAAATCTTCAAACCGGCTAAAATGCGGTAGCCACTGCAAGAGGGGCGCTTGGTGCGCTCCTCTTTTTGCTTATATTTTTATCCGTGCCAGTTATCACTGCGGCGCGGGTTTTATTTATTCAGGTTTATGAACCACATCCGTAATTTTTCCATCATTGCCCATATCGACCACGGCAAATCTACTTTGGCTGATCGCCTTATTCACCGTTGTGGTGGTTTGCAAGACCGCGAAATGGCTGCGCAAGTTCTCGACTCGATGGATATCGAGCGCGAACGCGGTATTACGATTAAGGCGCAAACGGCGTCTTTGGCATATACGGCAAAAGACGGTCAAGTTTATGCCTTGAATCTTATCGATACACCGGGGCACGTCGACTTTTCCTATGAAGTCAGTCGCTCTTTGTCGGCTTGCGAAGGGGCTTTGCTGGTGGTTGATGCATCTCAAGGGGTCGAGGCGCAAACGGTTGCAAATTGTTATACCGCCATCGATCAGGGCGTGGAGGTTATTCCGGTTTTAAATAAAATGGACTTGCCTTCCGCCGAGCCCGACGCGGCCAGGCAAGAGATCGAGGATGTAATTGGCCTTGATGCTTCTGAAGCCATTCTGGCAAGTGCTAAAACCGGTATGGGCATTGATGAAATTCTTGAGGCCGTGGTGGCGAAAGTGCCGCCACCCAAAGGTGATCCTGAAGCGCCTTTGCAAGCGCTTATTATTGATTCATGGTTCGACAATTACGTTGGCGTTGTTATGCTGGTGCGTATTGTTAACGGCGTACTAAAACCGAAAGACAAAATTCGTCTAATGGCGACCGAGGTCGTTCACTCGTGCGAACAAATCGGCATTTTCACCCCGAAATCGGTACCCTGCGACCAGCTTTCGGCAGGGCAGGTGGGTTTTGTCATTGCAGGTATTAAAGAGCTTGCGCATGCCAAAGTTGGTGATACGGTCACTTTGGCCAATCGTCCAGCCAGTAAGCCATTGCCTGGTTTCAAAGAGGTAAAGCCGCAGGTATTCGCAGGGCTGTACCCCGTTGAAAGCAGCGAATACGATCAGTTACGCGATTCGCTCGAGAAATTGCGCTTGAATGATTCGTCGCTGATGTTCGAACCCGAGGTGTCTCAAGCGCTGGGGTTTGGTTTTCGGTGCGGTTTCCTGGGCTTGCTGCACATGGAGATTGTGCAAGAACGACTCGAGCGCGAGTTCGACATGGACATCATCACAACGGCGCCATCTGTTGTGTATGAGGTCGAACAACGAGATGGGTCGGTCATTATGGTTGAAAGCCCTTCACGTATGCCGGAAGTGGGGGCTATTGCCGATATTCGTGAGCCCATTGTCAAAGTCACCTTGTTTATGCCGCAAGACTATGTCGGGCCAGTCATGGCCTTATGTAACAACAAACGCGGTATTCAGGTCGACATGACCTATCATGGGCGGCAGGTACAGCTTATTTACGAAATGCCCTTGGCGGAAATTGTGCTGGATTTTTTCGATCGCCTGAAGTCGGTGTCGCGCGGTTATGCTTCCATGGATTACGATTTCATCGAGTACCGTTCCTCCGATGTGGTGCGGGTAGACTTACTAATTAACGGCGATCGCGTCGATGCATTATCTATGATGGTGCATCGAAGTAACGCGCGTTATCGCGGCCGCGAGGTCTGCACAAAGATGCGAGGCTTGATTCCTCGTCAAATGTTTGACATTGCCATTCAGGCTGCGATTGGTTCCGAGATTATCGCGCGCGAAAGCGTTAAGGCGCTTCGCAAGAACGTCTTGGCCAAGTGTTACGGGGGCGACATTTCGCGTAAGAAAAAACTGCTCGAGAAGCAAAAGGCAGGTAAAAAGCGGATGAAGCAGGTTGGCAATGTTGAAATCCCGCAGGAAGCATTTCTTGCTATTCTTCAGGTCGATGACAAATAATGTTGCGTTGCAGCAATAGGAAAAAATAACGATATGAGTTGGGATTTCGCGCTGATTTTGTTTGTTTTGCTGGTGGTAACCGGTGCTGTCTGGTCGCTCGACTATTTCTTTCTGCGGTCCCGCCGTCGCAAGCGCGCGGCCGAGGAAATGGCCCGTTACGACGCGGCTCCTGCGGGTGTTGGCTCGGTTGAGGCAGCCAAGTTAAGGCGCGAAGCGTACGAAAAAGCACACAAAGTGCCATGGTTTATTGAGTACTGTGTCAGCTTTTTCCCCGTAATTCTGTTCGTGTTTGTTCTGCGCTCGTTTATTGTTGAGCCTTTTCGCATTCCTTCCGGCTCGATGCTGCCAACTTTGCAAAATGGTGATTTAATTCTTGTAAACAAATTCGATTATGGTATTCGTTTACCTGTTTTAGATCGCAAAGTCGTGCCGCTGGGTAACCCCAAGCGGGGAGACGTTATTGTGTTTCGTTATCCGGTTGACACCGATGTAGACTATATTAAGCGCGTTGTAGGTGTGCCTGGCGACGAAGTGGTGTATCGCAACAAAGGCCTTTATTTAAATGGGCAGGAAGTGCCGTTAAAGCGCGAAGGCGATTATTACGAACCTGATCGTTCTTCGTATGTAGGCGAGTTCATTGAAACGCTGGGAACAGAGAACCATCGAATTTTGCTAGATCGTCAGCGGCGTCAGGACCTCATGCCAATAACCGATTATCCTTACCGAAAAGACTGCAATTATTTTTCGGGTGGTGTTCGCTGTGTTGTGCCGGAAGGGCATTATTTTGTAATGGGTGATAACCGTGATAACAGCCTGGACAGTCGTTACTGGGGGTTTGTGCCCGACGAAAATATTGTAGGGCGTGCATTCTTTATTTGGATGAATTTTGGCGATCTGGGGCGAATCGGTCGGTTTAATTAATGGATAAACTCGCTAAACTTGAGAAAGCGCTGGGTTATACCTTTTCCAACCCTTCATTACTGGAACAAGCGCTAACGCACCGTAGCCATAATGCCCGCCACAACGAGCGGTTTGAATTTCTTGGCGATTCAATTCTGAACTTTGTGGTTGCCTCGCTTCTGTTCAATCAGTTTCCCAAGGTCGACGAGGGTGATTTGTCGAGGTTACGTGCAAATCTGGTTAAGCAGGCATCACTGGCCGACATTGCCCAAAAGCTTGATCTGTCGAATTTTTTGCGGCTGGGCGAAGGAGAGCTGAAGAGCGGTGGCTTTAGGCGTCCGTCTATTTTGGCTGATGCTCTAGAGGCTATTTTTGGCGCTGTTTTCCTCGATCGCGGGTTCGATGCTGCGCGCGAAGTAATTAGTAGCTTGTACGCGCCAATACTTCAAAACGTTGACCCCAAAACATTGGGTAAGGATCCCAAAACGCTCTTGCAAGAACTTTTGCAAGGTCGCAAGCTCGATTTGCCGCAGTATACGGTTGTGGGTACCCATGGTGCAGCACATAATCAAATGTTCGATGTTGAATGTGCCGTACCCAAACTCGATATCAAGGTGACTGCCTCGGGTTCAAGCCGCAGGGCTGCCGAGCAGCTTGCGGCTACCGAGGTGATCACATTAATTCAGCAAATGGTGCCGGCCAAAGGGGCGAAAGGGCGAAGTCGTGCAAGAAAAAGTGCGCAGCTAACGCTACCCGTGGCGGTATCTCAGGAAAACAAATGAGTTCTGCTTTTCGGTGTGGTTTTGTGGCTGTTGTGGGGCGCCCCAATGTGGGCAAGTCGACGCTTACCAATGCGCTAATCGGGTCTAAAATCTCAATTGTGTCGCGAAAGGCCCAAACCACGCGGCATCGTATAAATGGGGTGCTTACGCGCGAACACGAGCAGTTTGTGTTTGTAGACACGCCAGGCTTTCAAACCCGTCATGGCGGCACAATGAATCGCATGATGAATCGGGTTGTGACCCAGGCCCTGGCCGACGTCGATGTCGTGTTGCATGTGGTTGAAGCGGGCAAGTGATCAAAAGGCGATGAAGAATTGTTACCGTTGTTGCCCGAGCCGCAGAAAACTATTCTTGTTCTAAGCAAAGTCGATCAATTAAAAGATAAAAACAGCCTTTTTGGCTTTGTAAACGAATTAATGGCGAAATACGCTTATGCGGCGGTTGTGCCGGTAAGTGCTGTTAAAGATACCCAGCTTAATGTCTTGCTGGATGAAATTGCCATTCGCTTGCCGGAAAGTGAACCCATGTTCGAAGCCGACATGCTAACGGATCGTCCTATGCGGTTTATCGTCGCTGAGCTTATCCGGGAAAAAGTGTTTCGGCTCGTGGGCGACGAGCTTCCTTATGCCTGTACGGTTGTCATAGAGCAATGGGAAGAGCATGAGCGGGGCGCCCGAATTGCCGCCTGCATTGTAGTAGAGCGTGAAACGCACCGCCCTATTTTGCTGGGTGCTCAAGGCATGCATATGAAGCGTATTGCCACCGAAGCCCGTCAGGATATTGAAAAACTACTTGAAAAGCCGGTACATCTTGAGGTGTATATAAAGGTCCGAAAAGGGTGGTCGGCGCGCGAGTCTTCATTGCGCGATTTGGGATATGAGTAAACGGGTCGTCCGGGTTACGCATAGTTTAAGTTACTTGCTTCACGCTGTTCCCTGGCGTGAAACTTCGCTGTTGATTCAGGTGTTCTCGCGCGACTATGGGGTAGTGGCCATGGTGGCTAAAGGCGCGAAGCGCCCGTATTCGTCGTTGCGCAGCGTGCTGGCGGGGTTTCAGCCTTTGCTTTTGTCCTGGTCTGGGAGTGGCGAAGTAAAAACCCTTACCCGCGCAGATAACGCCGGTCTTAGGCCGTTATCGGGGCGCGCCTTGATGTCGGCATGGTATATGAACGAGCTACTACTGTACCTTCTGCCGCGTGAAGAACCGCATACGGCGCTTTTCGAGGCCTATGACGAGGCCTTAATACAGCTGGCGGCCGGTACCGGTACCGCGTCTGCATTGCGCCGTTTCGAGTGGATTCTGCTACATGAAACGGGCTATGGGTTGGAAGGGGGCGCGCCTGATTTCGATGACCCGACGCTCGAGCCCGACCTGCGCCGTAGTCTTCGCGAACGAATCGATGCATTATTGGCTGGCCGGCCGTTGCGTACGAGGGCGGTTTTAATGGCTTTGCAACGCCTGTGAATAATACGCTTCCGCAATTTGTTGTGTTAGATACGTGCGTGCTTATATCTAATGTGCTGCGCCATGTTTTGCTGCGTTTGGCAGAGCGAAGCGTTTTTCGCGTTGCCTGGAGCCCGGTAATTGGCGATGAGTGGTGTCGAACAGCTGGCCGCCTGTGGGCTGTGCCAAGCGAGGATATTCACGCCCAATGGGATGCGATGCAAAACGCTTTTCCCGAAGCAAGCCAGGGCGACGTATCGGCTTATAAGACAGGCTTAAAATACAGTGACCCTAAAGACTGGCATGTTATTGCTACTGCCCGGGCAATTCAGCATCGCCATACGGCGTGCTCGGTGGGTGTGCTGACGCGAAATATAAAGGACTTTAACCGCAGTGAGTTACGACGGCTGGGCATTCAGCGTTGGGCACCCGATGCGTTTCTGACCTTGTGTTTTATGCAACACGACAAGCTGGTTCTTGAAGCCTTATTTCAGTTGCTGGGCGAAGAAAAAACGGCCCGTCGTTATGACGAGCCGTTGGCTTTAATGCTAAAGCGCGAACGCTTGTTCTGCTTGAATCGGTTAGTCGCCGTCGCCGCCGAAAATACCCAATAACATCAGCAGGTTGGCAAAAATATTGTAAAGGTCGAGATAAACCGCTAGCGTGGCTGAAACGTAATTGGTTTCACCCCCGTTCACGATGCGTTGTAAGTCGACCAGCAACAGCACTGAAAACAGCCCAATTGCCATTACTGAGATGGTGAGCATTAACGCGGGCAGTTGCAAAAAGACATTGGCAACCGCTGCAACGATAAGAATGATGACCCCAATAAACAGAAATTTCTGCAAATGGGTGAAGTCGCGTTTGGTGGTGCTGGCAATGCTGGCCATTGCGCCAAATACAACAGCTGTTCCGCCAAATGCCATCATGATGAGCTGGGCGCCGTTACCCATTCCCAGTACAAATCCAATTAGCCTGGACAGCATGATGCCCATGAAAAACGTAAATGCCAACAGTAGCGCTACGCCTGCGCTGCTGTTTTTGTTCTTTTCGATTAGGTACATAAGACCAAATGCGCCGACAAAGAACAGAATAAGGCTCATGCCGGGGCTGGAGGCCATAACTGAGTTAATGCCGGTGGCAAGACCCACCCATGCGCCCAATACAGTAGGCAATAGCGATAGCGCCAGCAACCAATAGGTATTGCGCAGAACGCGATTACGCACAACCTCTTGTGAGGCCGCGCCGTATGTTTCCCGGCCGGGGAAAGAGGGTTGACGAGAGTCGCTCATAGTGAATCCTTTTAAGAGTGTCGTGATCGTATAAAACCGTTACCGCAAACTGTTCGACCTGAAACAAGGTGCGGAGTTCCACCTCGAAGCTTAACTTACACCATGCTGAACATCAAGTGGGTTTGCGGGTTGAAAGGTCATGTGCGTGTAATTCGTGTCCTGCATTTTTATATTGCATCCACCTTTGTCGAGCGGGTTCAACATCGTTGGGTTCCAAACTGACAATTTCAAGCACACGATCGAACTGGTGTGTTGTGGTTGGGCAGTCGGGGTCGAGGTTAACCAGCCAAACAGGTTGGTTGCCCACATTGCTGTGCATGTTGGGTTCGGGTGGTTCGGTGGTGAGCAAGACAGGCGTGCACGAGGCCAGCGGGTCATGAACGTATACGTGTGGTATGAAAGCCGTGGGGTCGAATGCCCAAAGCAATTGGTCGAACCGGGTTAGAAGCTCGGCTTGACTGCAATAAACCAGCACAGGGTGTTGTTGTTGATAATGTTTGCGAACCACTTCGCAAGTGGTTCGCAAACGGTCGCTGGCACCGAATGCAAAGTCGATTCGCGCCATTACACTTAGTTCTGATTCAGCAGGTATTGAACAAGCAAGGGAACAGGACGCCCCGAGGCACCTTTATCCTTGCCACTGCGCCAGGCGGTGCCGGCAATATCAAGGTGCGCCCAGTTATAGGCCTTGGTGTATCGCGACAAGAAGCAGGCCGCCGTAACCGACCCGGCCGGTGGCCCCCCTATATTGGCCATGTCGGCGAAGTTAGAACGCAG
>NZLH01000079.1 GCA_002694155.1 Pusillimonas sp.
AGCCGACGGTAACGTTGTACTGAAGACCGATGCAATTGTTATTACCAGCAACAAATGCACCGCGTACCCCACCGCAACCCCTGCCAGCGACGCACATACCGCCAACAAAACAAACTCGCTGACTAAAAGACCGCGTAGCTGATTTGCGCCAGCACCCAGACACCGCATGACCGCAAAACCATTTTGATGCCGAATTTGAAACCGCCTGGTAGCCAGTGCCACCGCAACCGCTGCAATCATTACGGCAAGCAAAGCCACTAAAAGTAAGAATTGTTGCGCGCGCTGCAGCGAGCTGCGAATTTCCGGACGTGCCTCTTCGATACTTTTCAAGCGTTGCCCCCGCTCCAGGCGAGGTTCAAGCCACTCTTGAAATGCGCCAACACCAGATGCCGGCCCTGCAGCTAACAGGCCATAGCGTGCGCGACTGCCCAAGCCCAGCAAACCGCTGGCTTCCAGATCAAGAGTACTCATCATGATTCGCGGCGCCACGTTAACGAACTGCACACCACGATCGGGTTCATAAGTAATAACGCCGGTTACGGTTAGCTGCAACTGCCCCAAACCCAGCTGATCCCCAACTTGCAAATTCAATAAACTGAGGACTTGAGGGTCGACCCAGGCCTGCCCGGGCGCAGGCGCTGACGAGACCATTTCCGACGTACCATTTTCGGTTGTACGTAATGTTAATCCCGGCACCAATGGGTACTCGGGCGAAACAGCTTTAATCGAAGCCAGCTTTAAGCCCGCCTGAGAACTGGCCATAGAAGGGAAGGTGACAGTTTCCGCAACGTTTAACCCAGACAGTGCCGCTTGCGATTTTATTTGCGCAGAAATGGGAGAGTCGGCCTCGATAGCCACATCTCCCCCCAACATTTGGGTGGTATTTCGACCCAAGGCCTGGCTAACGCGATCGGTAAGAAAACCCACACTACTTATTGCTGCCACAGCAACAACCAGCGCCATGGCAATCATACGCAGCTCGCCCGAGCGCCAGTCTCTGATTAATGACCGGTAACCGTGCCCAAATCCGGACAGCCATCCACCTCGACGAATTCCCGCCATGATCAACCTTTTCTATGCTTCCCGTAATCGGGAAATTGCTTCATCAATACGATCTACGGCCCAAATTTCCAACCCTTCTATAGGCTGGCGAGGCGCATTCGCCCGGGGAATCAAAGCTTTTCCAAAGCCTAATTTGGCCGCCTCACGCAAGCGCTCTTGGCCACGCGGTGCGGGCCGAATTTCACCAGCCAACCCGACTTCCCCAAAAACAACCAAACCTTCGGGCAGCGGTCGGTTGCGCAACGAGGAAAGAATCGCCAACAGCACCGGCAAATCCGCTGCCGGCTCGGTAATTCTCACGCCGCCCACCGCATTTACGAAAACATCCTGGTCGTGGGTGGCCACCCCTGCGTGCCGATGCAAAACAGCCAGTAACATGGCCAGCCGGGTGCTTTCCAGCCCTACACTTAAACGCCGCGGGCTGGCAATGTGGGTGGTGTCTACCAAAGCTTGGATTTCTACCAATAATGGACGAGAACCTTCCTGAGTTGCCATAATGCACGCCCCGGCAACAGCGTCATTATGACGCGACAAAAACAAAGCTGAAGGGTTGTTAACCCCTTTCAAACCTTTGTCGGTCATGGCAAACACACCCAGCTCGTTCACAGCGCCAAAACGGTTCTTAAACGCGCGAACCAAGCGGTACGCCGAATGCGTATCACCCTCGAAGTAGAGCACGGAATCGACAATATGTTCCAGCACCCGCGGGCCGGCCAAAGCACCTTCTTTGGTAACGTGACCAATCAGTACCAATGTTG
This sequence comes from Pusillimonas sp., assembly GCA_002694155.1. GTDB lineage: Bacteria > Pseudomonadota > Gammaproteobacteria > Burkholderiales > Burkholderiaceae_B > Neopusillimonas. The sequence continues at coordinate 1,821 of NZLH01000079.1, forward strand.
TACCGGTTTGTTTCGCCAAGCGCGTAAGCTGAGCAGCGCATTCCCGTACCTGCGACACTGACCCCGGCGCAGCGGAAAGCTCTGCACTGTAAAGCGTTTGAATCGAATCGATGACCGCGACTTTCGGACGAGCCTGTGTCAGCGTTGCCATAATGGCATCAAGGCGAATCTCTGCCAGCAAATTGACCTTGCCTGTTTCAAGCTCGAGCCTGCGCGCACGTAAGGCAACCTGCTCGGCCGATTCCTCGCCCGTTACATATAAAACCGGGACATGTCGCGATAAAGACGCCAGTGTTTGCAGCAGCAAAGTCGATTTGCCGATTCCGGGGTCGCCACCAATTAACACCACCCCGCCAGGTACCAGGCCACCGCCCAGTACACGGTCAAATTCGTTGATTCCAGTAGGTTGACGGGGTAGCTCGCGCGCCTCGATATCCGACAATGCCTGCACCGGACTGGCACCGGCCAAGGGCGCAAAGCGATGGCCATCGGCTTGAGTTTGTACTACCTCGTCTAGTGTATTCCAGGCATTGCAATGGGGGCATTTGCCTTCCCATTTAAGCGAAGTGCCACCACACTCGGTGCACACGTAGTTTCGTTTAGATTTAGCCATGTGCTCCCCGGCTAGCGCCCGGCCACGCTGCTTCCCCCATCGACGCCTAAAATTTGACCGGTAATGAAGCTGGCGTCGTCGGAAAGCAGAAATTGCACCGCTGCTGCCACATCAGACGGTTGCCCCAAACGACGCAACGGAACAGAGCTTAGGGCGCGCGTCTCGGCTTCGCTGCCAACAGGGTTATGCTCGCGAAACGTATGCGTTTCAATTGCACCGGGCGATACCGCATTGGAGGTAATGCCATATTCGGCCAGTTCAAGCGCCCACGTTTTTGTGCAGGCAATCAGTGCGTTTTTTGCGGCGGCAAAACTTGTTTGGTTTGCCGAACCATGTGCTGCCGTGCCACAAATATTAATAATGCGGCCTTCGCGACGCGCCTTCATAGAGCCCACAAACGCTTGTGTAACCTGCACGGCAACCCGGACGATAAGATCATAAACACTGTAAAGTGACTCGAGCTCGACCTGGCCTAAAGGTTCGGCCCGAATGCCACCCACATTGTTTACCACGCCATCAATCGGGTACTTTTCCCGAATAACACGCAGAACCTCTTCGGTTTCACCTGCGTTGGATAAATCACAGGCATAGAGATAACCGGGAAAATCGATATCGTTCACATTGCGGGCCAAGCCCACAACATGACACCCCTGATCAGCCAGGCGTTGGCTAATGGCCCACCCAATTCCGCGGGTAGCGCCCGTAACAAGTACACATTTATCTTTCACTGGCCGTCCTTTTTCAACTCACTTTCAACAACGATTCTGGCAACCCTTGGCGCTACTGCGCATAATAGCTCGTAACCAATGGTGCCGGCAGCTTGCGCCACTTCATCGACCGAGGGACCGTCTTCTCCCCATAAAACAACGGGGTTACCCACTGCCGGGTTCGAAACGCCTGTTAAATCGACTGCCAGCATATCCATTGATACACGACCGAGCAAGCGGGTTCGGACTCCCGACACAACAACAGGGGTACCGGTTGTAGCGTGGCGCGGATAGCCATCGGCATACCCACAGGCGACAATCCCGACCATCATCGGTTGGCTGGCCTTAAACATTTGACCATAGCCTACCCCCTCGCCTGTCTCGACGCGTCTTACACTGATCAACTCAGACCGTAATGTCATGGATGGCCTTAAACCAATTGACTGAGCATTCTGATAGGTAAAGGGTGTAGAACCATAAAGGCAAATGCCCGGCCGCACCCACTGCGGGCTAGTGTCAGGCAAAGACAGCCAAACCGCAGGAGTAAGAGTAGCAGCCGAATTACAGACGCTGTCCGGGCCAGAAATTTGATGTGTTACGCGCTGATACACAGACAGCTGCTCGTCTGTGTAAGGGCTAACCTCGTCGGCTTGCGCAAAATGCGTCATTTTTCCCATTTGGGCAAGTTTGCCCTGCTGGCGCAGTCGAAGCGCGTGTTCCCAAGCCTGCGGAAAATCAGCCGGCTCGAAACCCAACCGATTCATACCTGTATCTAATTTGATATACGCATTCAATGGCTGGCGACATGCCGTACGCTCCAGCATTAGCAACTGCTCTGCGCAATGCAAAGTTGCATCAAGCTTGTAGCGCTCGTACAAAGCAATATCGCTGGGCTGAAAAAAACCCTCAAGCATAAGAATAGGCCCTTGCCAACCCAACTCGCGACACTGAATCGCTTCGTTCAGGTCGAGCATAGCCAAGCCATCGGCCTGGCTAAAAGCACGAACCGCATTAGCAATACCATGGCCATAGGCGTTAGCCTTAATGACTGCCCACACGAAAGGCCTTTTACGGTTGTTCTGACTACTGATACTATTAAGTTGGTGTGAAACCACACCTAAATTGTGACGTAATGACGGCAGAGATATCGTTGCCGTAATCGGACGTGGCATAACTTCCCCCTAATACCGAAAGTCTAATCCAACTCCGGTCGGTTCGCTCGGCCACTTGTAAAATTTATCAACGACATCATGCCGGTCGACCACTACGAAAACTTTCCAGTTGCCTCTTTACTGGTACCTCGCCGCTTGCGCTCGGCCGTTGTCAATATTTACTGTTTTGCGCGAAGTGCCGACGATATAGCCGATGAAGGCGATGCCGACTCGCAGACACGCTTAAACCAGCTAGACGTTTATTGGCGACAATTGAAGGCTATTGAAGAAGGCGCCTACGAAGTCAACCAGCCAGACTCACTTGCCCACATTTTCAAACCACTGGCAACAACCATTCACAAACATCAATTGTCTCTTGCGCCCTTTTTCGACCTGCTGTCAGCTTTTTCGCAAGATGTGCAGAAAAACCGTTATGCCAGCGAACAAGAGTTGCTTGACTATTGCTCACGCTCAGCCAACCCGGTCGGCCGTCTTATGTTGCAACTTTACGGCACCGACACCGCTGTTAACCGTGCGCTCTCTGACGACATTTGCACCGGCTTGCAACTAGCTAACTTCTGGCAAGATATTGCAATAGACTGGCAAAAACAACGTGTTTATTTGCCCCAAAGCAATATGCAACAGTATGGCGTAACCGAACATCACATTGCCAATGGCATTTGCGATGCCGCGTGGCAAAAACTTATGCAAGCGCAAACCCGCCAGGCACAAACCATGTTACGCAATGGGTTTCCGCTGGTTCGCAACGTTGGCGGGCGGCTGGGCCTGGAGCTTAAATTGGTGATTTTTGGCGGGCTTCGCATTCTAGAGCGTCTGGAGCAATTAAACTACAACGTATTTAGCCAGCGCCCCAAGCTGAACAAAGGCGACTGGGTACTTTTATTGGGTCGCGCCTTAAGTCGGCGGGCTTGCCCTTGATAGCGACAAAAAATTCATGAGTCCTGACGAATATTGCCAGAACAAAGCCGCGCAAAGTGGCTCGAGCTTTTACTACTCCTTTTTGTTCCTGCCGAACGAAAAACGACGTGCTATCACAGCGCTGTACGCGTTCTGCCGAGAGGTAGACGATGTGGTTGACAACTGCACCGACGCCGGTGTTGCACGCCAAAAACTTGCCTGGTGGCATCAACAGGTTACTGCTCTCTTTAATGACCAGGCTGAACATCCGGTAATGAAAGCTCTGATGCCCCATCGTGATCGCTGTCAACTTACTGCAGAGCGCATGCACGCCGTTATCGAAGGCATGGAAATGGATTTAGACCAAAGTCGGTATCTCGATTGGCCTGGGCTGCGAAAATATTGCTGGCATGCCGCCAGCGTGGTGGGTCAGCTTTCAGTCGGGGTATTCGGCTATAAAAACCCGGCTACTTTGGAATACGCCGAGAAACTTGGGCTGGCATTTCAACTTACTAACATTATTCGCGACGTCGGCGACGACGCGCGCCGCGGTCGCATATACCTGCCCGTTAATGAGTTGCAAGAACACAATGTAAAAGCAGTCGAAATTCTAAACGGCGAGTATTCCGAGCGCTTTAACGCGTTAATGCATTTTCAAACCGAGCGTGCCAAAACCTACTATCAGGAAGCGCTGGCCGCCTTGCCAGATGAAGACAGGCGTAATCAGCGTCCCGGGCTTGCGATGGCAGCAATTTACCACGCGCTGTTGCTTGAAATAGAGCGAGACCAATGGCAGGTTCTGCACCAACGTATTTCACTTACGCCAATTCGCAAGTTTTGGCTGGCATGGAAAACCTGGGTGACGGGTGGGCGCCGCCTGGCTGGCCAACTTAACAAATGAGTGTTGCGGTCATTGGTGCCGGCTGGGCAGGTTTAAGCGCGGCCTATACACTAAAGCAAGCCGGCTGCAATGTGACAGTTTATGAATCTGGGCACCAGGCCGGCGGTCGCGCCCGGCCTGTTTACACCCCACACTTGTCGTACGCCGTTGATAACGGCCAACACATACTGCTGGGCGCCTATACCAACACCCTGAATCTGATGCAATTGTGCGATGCGAGTGCTGCCAGGCGCTTGCACCGAGAACCCTTGTGCCTTGCCACTCCGAATAACGCATTTCACTTTTGCCTGCCACATTGGCCACACGGTAAAACCGGCCGACTTGCCGGTTTGCTGGCAGCAAAAGGTTTATCGTTGCGCGATAAATACTCACTAGCCCGCGCATTATTTAAACTTGAGCACAGCCAATGGCAAATACCACCCTCTACCCCCACTTTAAGCCAATGGCTGCAAAGCCAAAAGCAAACAGCTGGGGCGTGCAGATACTTCTGGCACCCACTTTGCCTGGCAG
>NZLH01000080.1 GCA_002694155.1 Pusillimonas sp.
GCCGGTTAAATCGATGATTGTGCAAATTGCCGTGGCCATGCACGCCGACCAAAACGGCATGAGCGATGCCCGTGCGGTAGGCGCCGACCGCCTTATTAGCGCGCTGTTTGGCCCTACGCACTTGTGTCGCGATGACCCAGGGCTGGATATTTATACGCAACGCCTGAGCACTGCCGACCGCGGGGCGCTGCAGGCAGAGGCCATGGGCATGGCCCGTGCCATGCACGACACAGGCCTGGTGTCCGACTACCAGGTTGGGTTTGTGCAGTTTATTATGGCCTCCGATCACCACGATCTGTTACCTCAGGTACTGGGCCTTTCCAGTACCGGCCTGGATTGCCTGCGCTGCTATCAACCGCTGGTTAATCAGCTTATTAAAGAATCGGTTCATATCGGTACCGGTGAGGCCATTTTAGGTATTGCGCTCATGCTTGAGCGCGGCATTTTGTATTCGCCGCCTATCGCCCCATCATTGTGGCGGCTTTTAGCGACAGAGCCCAGCGCTGCCTGTACCTATTCGCTAGAGATTGCTTTTGGCCCCACTATCCCCGCCCGGCAGCGCATGATTGCCGGGGTTATGCAAATGTTGGGGCAGCCTCTGGGCGTTGGCCAGGGCAACAACCCCACTTGTCAATCGGCACGCGCGTTGTCAATGTGGGCCTTGAACGACCCCGACTACCTGCTATGGTTATTGGCCCAGGTTACCCATAACGACCGCATTATGATGCGTTTCGAGGGTCAGCCGCTTGACTCAAGCCAGCTGCAGCTTGGCCTGGCGTCGAACATTCCACTCGACGCCGACGCGGTGTCTATTTTGCTGGTACCGCATCTTGACCGCCTTTATGCAGAAATGGGCCGGCGTGTGGCAGGTCGTGGCGAAGACCCGCACAAATGGATTAACCCTGAACTGCATGGCTGGTGGGTTGGCCGGGAGTTCTATATTGCCGTTGACATCGCAACGGGGCAGTTAAAGCAGTATCATCAATTCATTACATCGTTCTATCAAACCTATCATCCGCTATATAACGGTAACGAGCCCATTATTCACCCCCAACCGGCAGGTATTGCAGTTACCGACAGCTCGGGCGGGTTTGTGGGCTGGCATGCCATTACTATTATTCGTGTCGCACTTGATCAAAACAGCGAAATGCGGGTTTATTTTTTCAACCCCAATAACGACAGCGGGCAAGACTGGGGCAATGGCACGGTGGTTTCCACCCAAGGCAATGGTGAATTGCCGGGCGAAGGCTCGCTACCCTTTGCCGACTTCGCCTCACGCTTGTATATTTTCCACGACGACGGCCTGAAAGGGTCGGAAAAACCGCCGGTTGAAGCCAACATCATTGACGAAGTATATGAAAAGGCCAAAACCAGCTGGGCAGCTGGGCGCCTAACAGAAAACACTGTCTAAATCGTAAAAATGGCCCAAGCACCCTCGCTTGCCAATAAAGACACACAAAACAAGGGCGCACATGCATGCCCCGTTTGCCTACATGCCACCACCTGCGAGTTTATGACACTGGATGAACGCACCTACCTGCGCTGCCCTGTGTGCGAATGTACTTTTCTAACACCGTCGCAGCGACCAAACAGGCTTGCCGAGGTGGCCGAGTATCGACTTCACCGCAACGACATTTACGACGCGGGGTATCGCCATTTTTTATCGGGCCTGACTAAACCTTTATTGGCACGCTTACGCGGCAAACAGTATGGCCTGGATTACGGTTGCGGCCCCGGGCCCGCCCTGGCAATAATGCTGCGTGAGGCGGGTCACCAAATTGCCTTGTACGACCCGGTTTTCTTCAACGACCCTAATGTATTAAAAAGACAATACGACTTCATTACGTGTACCGAAGTGGCAGAACATTTTCACCACCCGGCACATGAGTTCCAGCGGCTAAATAAACTTTTAAAGCATAACGGCATATTGGCCATACGTACCCAATTTCAAACAGACGACACCGCATTCGCCAACTGGCGCTACCGCCACGACCCAACCCATGTTGTGTTTTATCGGGAAAACACATTTCGCGTTTTGGCACAACAATTCAAATGGCAGTGCGAAATTCCCGCACCTAATGTGGTGTTTATGCGCAAACCACCTATAGAAATGGCTTACTCAGAAATTTAGAGCCGGTTAAACCAAACCGCCAGGGCGTGTCCACACCTTTGCTAATTCCAATTCGTGGCCCCACGCTAATAGGCAGTGCAGCGGGTGCCACCCATACTTCAAACGGGGGCGTATCCAACGGGTGACCGTTATAACCATGTTGAATCGCCAATGCTTGCCCCACCCTGCCGGGTCCTGCACACAATTGGCGCAATGGGCGATGTCCACGCCGCGCACTTATCTGCTCTAGCCCGTGAAGCGGTTCCAAAGCGCGAATTAACACGCCGGCGCCGTGACCGGATTCCCTACACACAAAATTCAAACACCAATGGATACCGTACGATCTATAAACATAGGCACAGCCGGGTGGCCCAAACATGGCCTTATTGCGTTCCGTTAGACCACCAAAGCAATGCGACGCAGGGTCATGGTGGTCGTAGGCCTCGGTCTCCACTATTCGACCACCCACACCATTAACCAGCAAAATAGCGCCAATAAGACGAGGCGCAACACGGAATGCATCATCTTGAAAGTCGACGGACCCTAACTGCCTTAGTTGCCCGGCCGCCCCAAATCCACTCATTTCAGTTACCTTGCCCCAAGAAATTTGCGCTGTTGCGCGTTTTCGATGAGCCCTTTCCTTAATTTAGCGACTATATTATTCAATCACCTGTTTCACGTCACAGCACACTGTATCCGCACGGAAAAGATGCCGATGATCAAATTAAGCGACCGCCTTATTAGCCTGGCGCAACATTTTGCCGCACTATGTTTGACGGCGCTGTTTGCGTTATCCGCAACGGGTTCAAGCATCGCACAAAGCGCTAGTAACGCCGACGCTAGCCTTAAAAACGGGCAAATAGTGCTTATTCGACACGCCTATGCACCCGGTGGCGGCGACCCGAAAAACTTCACCCTAGGGGACTGTGCCACGCAACGCAACCTGAACGATACAGGTCGCCAACAGGCGCGGCAAATTGGCAATTGGTTTCGTCGCCAACCTGTTGCTGTAACCAGGGTACTTAGCTCACAGTGGTGTCGCGCGATGGACACCGCAATGCTTGCCTTTCCTAACCAGGTTACTGAAGCACCCGAATTCAATTCTTTTTTTCGAAACCGGCGAACCGAAGTCAAACAAACACAAGAAGCGTTAACCCGATTTGCCCAATGGCAGGGCCCTGGTTTAATGGTGGTTGTCACTCATCAGGTAAACATTACCGCGTTAACCGGCATCATCCCGCGCTCGGGTGAAGGCATCGTTATTGAATATAACAACGGCACGGTTAATGTCGTGGAACGACTGGATTTCGACTTTCAATAATACAAAAGGCAACATCGCCCGCCTTGCGTCGACTACAAGTTGGCTGGCCTCGACTACAATCGATGTGTTTATTACATCAATTTCCAGGAGTGCTTTATGTCGAAATTGCTGCCTGCGGTAGACCCAGATGGTTTGCTAGAGTATTCAGTTGTATATACCGACCGCGCAGTAAACCATATGTCCGCGTTGTTCCAAGGCGTCATGAATGATATCTCCAGTGCCTTGAAACGCGTCTACAACGCCCAGGCAACGGTTGTTGTTCCTGGCAGCGGCACCTTTGGCATGGAAGCGGTTGCGCGTCAGTTTGCACATGGAAAACGGTGTATGGTTTTGCGCAATGGCTGGTTTAGCTATCGTTGGTCGCAAATCTTTGAAATGGGAAACATACCGGCCGACACGCAGGTTCTAAAAGCCCGCCCCATTGAGTCTGGCAGCCAGGCAGGTTTTGCCCCCGCACCCATCGAAGAAGTTATTCAAGCCATTAACGAATATAAACCCGACCTTTTCTTCGCACCCCACGTAGAAACGGCTTCTGGCATTATGCTGCCCGACAACTACCTGAAACAAGTCGGCGAGGCCGTAAAGGCAAATGGCGGCTTATTCGTGCTGGACTGCATTGCCTCGGGGGCAATGTGGGTTGACATGAAAGCGTCGGCCGTTGATGTCTTGATTAGTGCCCCGCAAAAAGGCTGGTCGGCTTCTGCATGTTGCGGTTTAGTCATGCTAAGTGCCCGTGCGCTAGAGCGCATTGAACAAACCACAAGCTCAAGCTTTGCCTGCGACCTGCGGAAATGGCTGCAAATTATGCAGGCTTACGAAAAAGGCGGTCATGCTTATCACGCAACCATGCCAACCGACGCTTTGGTTGTATTGCGCGACGCCATTGCGCAAACTGAAGCAGAAGGACTTGAACAGGCTAAAACGCGCCAGCATGAACTGGGGCAAGGGGTACGCAAGCTGTTAAGCCAATGCGGTTATAAAAGTGTGGCAGCACCAGGCTTCGAAGCACCCGGCGTTGTCGTAAGTTACACCACCAACCCCGACATCCATTCATCTAAGGCATTTACCCGAATAGGTCTGCAAACAGCCGCCGGCGTGCCTTTGCAGTGTGATGAGCCAAGCGACTTCATGACCTTCCGCATTGGCTTGTTTGGCCTGGACAAACTGCAAAACGTTGATCGCACTGTTGCATTACTGGCCGACGCTTTAGGCCAAATTGCCGCCACTAGCCAGGCTGAAAAACAGCACTAACATCAGCCTAAGCGGTCTTAGCTAACAAGTCGCTTGGCTTTATCATAGCCCTTCAATATCTTTATTTCCTGAAGAAATAAAGATATTTTTTTATATTAGTTCTACTTCTAACGGTTCATCCCTACAATGAAAACCAGATTTTTAAACTCTCCTTTAAAAAGTGTTTTTCTATATGAGCCGCCTTACTATTCACACTCTCGATTCCGCACCTGAAGCTGCTAAAGAACGCCTGGAAACCGCAAAAAAGAACAATGGCTTTCTGCCTAACCTTATTGGTGTTCTGGCCAATGCCCCTACTGCGCTGGAAACCTATCAGGTTGTTGGTGGCATTAACGCGAAAACTGGCCTAACACCTGAAGAACGCGAAGTTGTTCAAATTACCGCCGCCACGTTGAATGGTTGTGGTTTTTGCGTGGCCGGACACACCGCGCTTTCACGCAAAAAACTGGGCATGCCTGAAGAGATTATTCAAGCGCTACGTAATACGGAGGCGCTTAACGACCCCAAACTGAACGCCCTGGCGCAATTCACTATTGCAGTTATGGAAAACAAGGGCAACGTATCTGACGACGCGTTGAACGCTTTTTTCGAAGCCGGCTATTCCGAAGCCAATGCGCTGGAAGCCGTGTTGGGCGTAAGTTTGGCCACGCTTTGCAACTACGCCAACAACCTGGCGCGCACCCCCATTAACCCTGAACTGCAACCTCACGCGTAATAGTAAAAGGGCCGCGCTGCGGTTAGGCAGCGTTTACCCAGTAAACGAATACCCCGGCAACAATTAAGGAAGTGAACCATGAACCACGCCCAGGCGCTCATCAATGCCGTTTCCCAGCAGGCCAGCACCCAGTTGCGTCCTCTGGCCGATGCCATCGACCGCGAAGGCTTCTACCCGGAAACGTATTTACGTGAACTGGGCAAGCTGGGCGGGTTTGCGGCAGCAATTCCTGAAGAGTATGAAGGCCTGGGGCTTGACCTGTCGGCCCAAATTGATGTCACCACGATCATTTCCAAAGAATGCGGATCAACCGGGTTCATGGTTTGGTGCCAGTCTACTTGCGCCTGGTACTTGCTGAACTCACCCAATGCCGAAGTACGCGAACGTTATTTGAAAGACGTTGCACGCGCACGTTTATTGGCCGGCACGGGCATGTCGAATACCGTCAAACACTTGGCCGGCATCGAAAAAATCAACCTGCGCGCCGTTCGCACAGAGTCAGGCTACCAGGTTAGCGGCTCGTTGCCGTGGGTATCGAATATTGGTAGCGACCACCTGGCGGTTGTTGCTGCTTATGTTCAGGATGAAGGCTACATTATGTTCGCCGTTCGTTGCGACACGCCCGGCCTGTCGTTGCGCCCCTGCCTTGAGTTTTCCGGTATGGAAGGCACCCAAACACTTTGCCTTCGCTTTGACAAAGTAGCC
>NZLH01000081.1 GCA_002694155.1 Pusillimonas sp.
AAAGCCTTTCTATAGAAGTAAGGCAAAATCTGAAACAAAGCCAGCCCCAAACTATTGGGCAAGCCCGCAGGGTTTCAGGTGTAACCCCAGCGGCAGTCTCTTTATTGCTTATTCACATTAAACGTTTGCAATATGGGCGGAAAGTAGCTTAATGGATGCATTTATAAAGTACGAAAGCCAAATTACTGCCGCAGCACAAAAATTAGGTCTTACGTTAAGTAATGTGCAATTACAGCAGCTAAATGATTATGTACTTTTATTGTTGAAATGGAACCGTACGTATAATTTAACTGCGTTGCGTGCGCCTGAACAGGTTTTGATTCATCATATATTTGATAGTCTTGCCATTGTCCCGCCGCTATTGAAACATTTAGATACAAATAATAGTGGGTTACCCGGGAGAATCGTTGATGTTGGTTCGGGCGGCGGCTTGCCAGGTATTGTGCTGGCTATCTGTTTTCCCGCCTGGCAAATTTATTGTGTTGACGCCGTAGAAAAGAAAGCGGCGTTTGTTCGGCAAGCACGTGGCGCGTTGAAATTGCAAAACTTGCATGCGTGTCATGGCCGAATTGAGCAATTAGAAAATTTCAATGCCGATATTATTGTCTCGCGGGCGTTTGCTTCTTTGCAAGATTTTGTAGAACTGTCGTCAAAGCATTTGAAACCAGGCGGTACGTTTGTAGCAATGAAAGGGATAATTCCAGAAAAAGAAATCGACGATTTAACCCTACACACAGGCTGGAAAGTATGGCACATTGAAACGCTTGAAGTGCCCGACTTGAACGCGCAACGTTGTCTGTTATGGATACGTAGTTAAGGAAAATTAATGAGTGCTTATCAAAACACCGAATTGGCGAAAGTTTTTTGTATTGCCAATCAAAAAGGGGGAGTGGGAAAAACGACAACGGCAATTAATTTGGCCGCTGCGCTGGTAATGCACAAAAAAAAGGTTTTGCTTATCGATCTGGACCCTCAGGGCAACGCCACCATGGGAAGCGGCATTAATAAAAACGAGATTGAACAAAATCTGTATCACGTATTAATAGGCGATACAGATATTAATGCAGCAAAAGTTGTTTCACCTACAGGTGGGTACGATGTACTTCCGGCCAATCGCGAATTGTCGGGCGCGGAAATAGATCTTGTTCAAATGGAACAACGCGAAAAACAGCTTAAGTTCGCTATTGCCGAAGTTATAGATCAATACGATTTCATTCTTATCGATTGTCCGCCAACGTTGTCACTACTTACACTGAATGGTTTAACAGGTGCCCAGGGCGTCATTATTCCAATGCAATGCGAATATTTTGCGTTAGAGGGGTTGTCTGACCTGGTAAATACGGTTAAGCGTGTTCACCGTAACATTAACCCTGATCTTCAGCTTATAGGCTTGCTTCGCGTTATGTTCGATACACGCGTAACCCTGCAGCAACAGGTGTCAACACAAATAGAAAATCATTTTGGCGATCGCGTTTTTAAAACTATCGTACCCAGAAACGTCAGGTTGGCTGAAGCGCCAAGCCATGGTATGCCGGGAACGGTTTATGACAAAAGCTCACGTGGCGCCAAGGCATATATTGAATTTGCAAAAGAACTTATTCAGCGGGTAAAAAAAGATGCGCTCGACGGCGTAACAACTAATCCGTGAAACAAACAGGAATAAATTGATATGGCAACGAGGAAAAAAGGTTTGGGACGTGGTCTGGATGCGCTATTAGGCGCCGATTCAGACGCAATGAATCAGCTGGGGAAGAAAGCCGAGACTGCCATTGATACCCCGCCGTCAGTTCTGCCATTGAATAAGTTAATTGCCGGCAAATACCAGCCCCGTACGCGAATGGATGAAGGGGCATTGAATGAGTTAGCTGAATCAATTCGCACTCAGGGCATAATGCAGCCCATTTTGGTTCGCGCCCTTGCAGGCAATAAGAAAGGTCAATATGAAATTATTGCGGGCGAGCGGCGTTTCCGGGCGGCTAAGCTAGCAGGCCTGAAAGAAGTTCCAGTGCTGGTGCGCGAAGTAGAAGATGAAAACGCCGCCATAATGGCACTTATTGAAAATATTCAGCGGGAAGATTTAAACCCGTTGGAAGAAGCGCACGGCGTAAAAAGACTGCTAGATGAATTCGGCTTAACTCATGAACAGGCTGCGACGGCAATTGGTCGCTCAAGGTCGGCTACCAGCAATTTGTTAAGGTTATTGAACCTTACCGAGCCTGTCCAAACAATGTTGCTGGCTGGTGATATTGATATGGGCCATGCCCGAGCACTCTTATCAGTAGAAGCGGCACAGCAAATTTTGCTGGCAAACGAAATTATTACCCGTCGTTTATCTGTTCGGGAAGCCGAAAAATTAGTGGCCAAAACGCTACGTGAAATCGACGATCCCTCGCCCCGCCCAAGTTCTAATCAAACATCAAAGTCAGGCGATATCAAACGAATGGAAGAAAATCTTTCAGACCATTTGGGAACTAAGGTTGAACTGAAAGTTGGTAAAAAAAACAAAGGCCAATTAATTATCGATTTCCACGACTGGGATCATTTAAACGCGCTATTAGAACAACAAGGCTTATCCAGCGCGATTGATTCTTAGGCATGACCAAAAAAATTCACATTCTGGCAACCGGCGGTACGATTGCCGGCCAGGCAAACACGCACGGTGGTTATACAGCGGGCAAACTTAATGTTGAAACTTTGCTTGATGCATTGCCTTGGCGCCCGCATGACGTTCAGGTCAGTTACGAACAGGTGGCAAATGTTGGAAGCCAGTCTATTCATAACGAAATTTGGTATCAATTGGCAAATCGGGTTAATACCCTTAGCCTTGAAAAATTGGCAGATGGCATTGTTATTACCCACGGTACCGATACCATGGAGGAAACAGCGTATTTTCTAAACCTGGTCACGCCTGGAAAAATTCCCGTGGTGCTAACAGGCGCCATGAGGCCCGCTAACGCTTTTTCTCCAGACGGCCCTGAAAACTTGTTGGCTGCAATAAACGTGGCCTGTTCGGGCCAAGCAAAGAATTTAGGCGTGCTGGTTGTAATGAACTCCATCATACATTCGGCCAGATACATTCAAAAAATGGGTGTTAGCCAGGATAATGCTTTTCAATCAATACCCTTGGGCCCGGTTGGCATACAAAGCGGCACTAACACCCACTTTTTCGTCAATCAACTGGCAGCTATTCATACAAATAACTCTGAATTCACCAAAGCCATTGAAAATGGCTCTTTAACGTTCTCAAACGAATTCAAATTACCAAATGTTAATGTTTTGTATGTACACGCCGGAATGGACGAATCGTATTTACGCCAATGGTTACAGCTATCGCACGAAGGCATAGTTGTTGCGGGCGTGGGCGCGGGCAACTTAAGCCAAACGCTAGAGCGGTTGCTTGCAAATCAGGTTTTTCAAGGGGTAGCGGTAGTAAGAAGCACCCGCATTGCCGCTGGTAACATTGCCCGAAATATGGAAATTGATGATGACCGGCACGGCTTTTTGGTTGCCGGAAACCTGACCCCGGCCAAGGCACGAATATTGCTGCAGTTAGCGTTGGCAGTGAAAATGCCAATGCCACAAATGCAAACTGTTTACGATACGCATTAATAATACTAATAATCCAGCCCTTAGCGAACAATGCTACACCGCTACTGTCAACGCTACTTGCACAAAGGAAAAAATTCGTGCATAATTCGGGATTCTCTTTCGGTGGGATGCCCGAGTGGTTAAAGGGGGCAGACTGTAAATCTGTTGGCCTTGCGCCTACGTTGGTTCGAATCCAACTCCCACCACCAAGAGTTTCGGGGCTAATCGACGCGTCAGGATGAAACCAGCCCTTGCGCAAAATTGAAGAGAATCCCTTCGCGGGTGTAGCTCAATGGTAGAGCAGAAGCCTTCCAAGCTTACGACGAGGGTTCGATTCCCTTCACCCGCTCCAGAAAGAATTTAAATCCGCTTGATTCAAGCGGGTTTTTTTAGCTTGATAACCGCCCATGTGGCTCAGTGGTAGAGCACTCCCTTGGTAAGGGAGAGGTCACGCGTTCGATCCGCGTCATGGGCACCATCGAAATTTTATTTAATAGCAGTCCTATCGAGTCAGGAGTCAGCCATGGCAAAAGGAAAATTTGAGCGGACCAAACCGCACGTAAACGTGGGTACGATTGGCCACGTTGACCACGGCAAAACGACA
>NZLH01000082.1 GCA_002694155.1 Pusillimonas sp.
GAAGAGCACAGCAGGAGCTAGGCGCATCAAGAGGTTTGACGGACATTCTATCAAGAGGCGCAACACAAAGATTTGGTGCAGGCACAGGATTTGCTGATGCCGCATCGAGAGCGGCGGCGCAGAAACTAGGTGCAGGCACAGCGTTTGGTGATCTGATATCACGCACAGCCGGTCAGCAGTTAGGCGCTCAACAACAGCTAGGTCAGACGTTAGGACAAACAGGTGCGGCAGGATTTGGTGCATTGAGTGGGTTAGGAAGTTTACTAGGATCTGGTGCACAACAACGATTTGCGGCAGGAACTGGATTAGGTCAAACGCTTACTGGATTAGGACAGACTGCGGCAGGTGCAAGACAACAAGCCGGTGCAACGGGCATGGGTATCTCTGGCAACTTAGCAAACTTGTTCAGAGGTATTGGTGGCACGCAAGCACAAGGTGGAGCGCAGTTAGGTTCAGCGCAAGCAGGCTTTGGATCGCAACTAGCAGGACTTGGATCACAGCTACAGCAAGCAGGAACTGCCGATATTGGATTATTACAGCAGATGGGACTACAAGCACAGCAACAACGTCAGAGAGAGCTAGATGCACAAAGGGCAATGTTGTTACAAGCACAGCAAGCGCCATTAGCACAATATCAAGCGTTAATGCCGTTTGTAGGAATGGCACCTGCCGGACAGACAACATTCAGAACTTTATTTGGAACGCCGCCATCTGCCTTACAAGCAGGCTTAGGCACTGGCTTGGCGGGACTTGGTGCGTTAGGCACATTCTTCCGTAATCCGGCTAACACAGGTACATAAACATGGCAATGAGCAGAGCGCAGTTTCCAGAGGTGATGGGCTTTCAAGAGGGTGGCTTGATATCAAGCTTTGATGTGATGGATCCTTTTGATCCTGAAAATAATTTTTTGCAGACACCAAGTCCAAGCGGTATTACGGCTGAAGAAACTGAAGCCACAGACAACAACATCTTAGAATTATTAAAAGCTTTGACGGGCCCAGACGCGCAAATCATGGCACAAATTCAAAAAAAACCTAAGAGCGCTGAACAATATGCTAAGGAGTTAGCTCCGTTTTTTGCATCACCCACCCCAACAAGATTAGATAATTTTTATGAATTAGCCGGTACACTTGGAAAAAATTTGTTAGCCGCAGATCCAACAGCCGGCGCTTTTCGAGGACTTGGATTAGGTTTTGCAGAGTTTACCGAAGCGCAAAAAGTAAAACGATTGCAACGTCAACAACTTGACAGAGAGGTTGCGCTTAAAGCTTTTGAGCTTGCAAGAGAAGACGAGCAAGCATCTACAAAATTATTGAACGATTATCATCTTGAAAGAATTAAGGCGGCCAGTAAAGCTTATTCGCCTTTAATTTTTGAAAAACCAATTCTTGATGAAAAAGGCAAACCTACCGGTCAAAAAGAAACCGTGTTTGTTGATGCAACAGATCGAGTAGGAATAGCAGAAATACAGGAGGCGGGGGGCGTACCAGTGACGAAACCAGGAGTTGAAATTAATAATCCCATCGTTACTCCTTCAGCAAAACAAGCCGGTCAATCGCTAATCGCATTGATAGATCAAGGTTATGAGCAGGCTTCGACAGCGTTAGATCAACAAGACATGATTGAACAATTCAGGTATGAACTTACTAAATTAGGTGAAAAAGATTTTGGCACACTTGCCTCAATAACTTTAACCGCTCGTAAATTAGCAAATGGATTGGGACTTATTGATCAAGAATCAAAAATTTCGTCACAAGAATTAGTTAATACACTTGGCACAAGGATAGCGATGAATTTAGTCGCGTTGACTAAGGGTGCGATTTCTAACAAAGAAATGGAACTTTTTTTGGCGGCATCGCCAGGATTAGGTAGCACAAAAGAAGGTGCTGAAAAACAAATTGCATACATGAGTAGGATTGCTGAACTATCCGCCACCAGACAAGAAGATTTAGCAAAGGCTTTAGCTAACGGTGAAATATATAATGCGGACGATCCAGAAGACATGAAATTAGTAAAAACTCAAAAATGGCTTTTACAATGGAGAAAAGACAATAAATTTTTGACCGAAGAAGAAAGAGCAGACTTGCGTTCTTATTTAAATAAAGTTCCAAAATATATTCAAGAGCAAATAGATAATGCGAAGACTGAAGCAGAAAAAGACAAAATTTTAAACGACTATCGCAGACAAAATAGAAAGCTCAGAGAGGACTTTTTAAAAAAGAATCCACGCCCCTATGACGCATCGGGCAGTGATGAAGATGATGAGGTTGTAGATTTAACCGGTGAGACTCTCTGATGGCGAAGGAGATTGAGTACCAAGGCATCAAATACAAAGTGAACGATGATGTTACTTTGAATGATTTATTGCAAAGCGAAAATTTCAAAGCTATTCACGAAAATAAAATGCGGGATAAAACTTATGGTTTATTGCGTGGTGCAGGAGTGGACGTCGAAAAACAATTAGAAGATGAAGCAAGTAAGTCAGGATTTGCAACCGCTATACTTTCTGGATTATCGAACGATCAAGGTTATCAAATGGCTTGGTTGGCAAACAGAAGATTCCCAGAATACGCAGATGGCAGTCAAGGAATAAACCCCGTTGATTTTTATTTTATTGATGAAGACAAAGATATTGCATACATCGACCCCACAGATGGTAAGGTAAAAAAGGAATTTGCTGAGGCAGGATTTGGCATAGACATGCAAGATATCGGTGGTAAGTTTGCCCCCACCTTGCAATTTGTTTCAGAAACTGTACCAGGTGTTTTTGGTTATGGCATAGGTGCGATGGCGGGAGGATTTCCAGGTGCCGCAGTGGCAGGAGGCACGGGCACGCTTGTTGGAGGCACGGCATCTTATTTAGCGCGTGATGCCTTGAGTGCTACCTTTGATGGCCCACCGCTTAATACAGAGAAAGCGAAGAACGATCTTAAACTATCAGCAGGACTCAGTGCGGTTCCCTTTGGCGGGGTGGGGGGTAAAAAAACAGTAAAAAATTTTTTAAGCGATATCACAGCAAAGTTTAAAGGTGAAGAAGGTAAGTCTGCCCTTAAGACGCTAACGAAAGAAGGCGGAGACACAGTAGATGATAAAATAAATTTTGCGAAACAAAAATTTGGTATTACTTTGACGCGCGGTGAGGCAAGTGGCATTTTAAATAATGCATCGCAAATACAAAGATATTTACAAATGCAACCAGGATCTCAGAAACTATGGGATTTCTATCATAATAGAGCGGCACAAGTTGAAGAAGTTGCAGAAAAATTTTTTGAAGAATTACGTAGAGGTGTATATTCAAAAAAAATGCCTAAAGATACTGTAGGTAAGATCTTAGGCAAAGACACCCAAGACATAGCACCCGATGAAACAATTGCACAATTAGCTGAACAAGTACAAAAAAATTTAGCAAAACAAGCTCAAGAGCGTACCGCGCCGCTTTATAAGAAAGCCTATGAATTAGATTTAGAAATAGATATTTCTGATATTTATGACAAGGCAAAAAGTATTTTAGGAGATCCTAATTTAAGAGGGCCGACTAAAAAATTATATCAAACTATTGTAGATTCTTTAGAAGACAAAAGTGGCTTCTCTGCAACTGGATTAAAAAATAATACTGAGCTTTTACACAATACTTTAAAAAATGATTTCCGTCCTTTGATTGAAGGACTTACAAAAGACGGACAAAAATTTTTAAAAGCGCAGGCATCGCAAATACGAGAAGAAGTTGCAACTAGGATTAAGGATGCAAATCCTATTTTTAGACAAGCACAAGACATTTATGCTGAAGAGTTAGGTCATGCACAAATTTTAGAAAGAGGATTAATAGGTGCATTGGCAAAAGCTCATCAACTAGGTGGAGACAAAGCTTCGAGAGTTATTGACAAGATGTTCAAAGGCAC
This sequence comes from Pusillimonas sp., assembly GCA_002694155.1. Lineage (GTDB taxonomy): Bacteria > Pseudomonadota > Gammaproteobacteria > Burkholderiales > Burkholderiaceae_B > Neopusillimonas. Next base: position 3,900 of record NZLH01000082.1, read on the forward strand.
CGCGAGTCCTAAAGATTTACAAAGAACAAAAGATTTGCTAATGGAAGCCGATCCTCAAGCCTGGCAAAACGTCAAAGCGTATTGGCTAACAACTCAATTCGATGAAGCGGTTGCAGGTAGCGCTAATATTTTAGGCGCACCTAATAAATTTTTGCGTTCTATTGGCGTTGGTAGTGATGCACAAAAATTAATCGGAAGAGGTGCCTCTGCTTCTCGTGCAAAAAAAGTCAAAGCTTTACAACAAATTTTGGAACCAGATGAGTTAGCCGCATTTGCGGACGTTGCAGAAATGATGCAAGCGGTTAGTTTTATTGCAACTAAAACAGGGTCACCAACACAACCGTTATTGGCGTTGAGAAGTTTGTTAGAAAATGAAACAAAAGGGATTGGATCTGCGCTTGCCGGAGGTGTGCGAGCAATTGTTGAGCTTCCCTCTAGAATATTGTTACGCGGTTTTGACGATTCAATGAAAAACACTCTTAACCTATCAAGAGAAGCATATGAAGACAAATTGATACAAATACTTATAGACCCAGAGCAAGCAAAAAATTTTGGTAAATTATTGAAAAAAATTAGACCAATGGTGCAATTTAGCGTGCAGAGTGCGGTAAGAGGTTTGTCCCCTACGGGTGAGTCTTTGTCAGAATCGTTAAGCGAAGATGTATTTGGAGAGGTTGATCCAGATACTGGGATATTAGATAGAGGAACAAAAGGTGCAGAAATTTTTGATAGGGCACAAGACGCACAAAAAATTATTGATGATAAACGCCGTTTACAAGAACAAATGCAACAGATAGATGATAGTCAAACCAATATTAATCTAGATCTATTTGATGATCTACCCGTGCAGTCGGCGCCATCTGGAATCAACCCCGCACTATCACCTACGCTATTACCATCAGAAGCAGATCGAGAGATCGCGATGAGGATGCAACAACCTGGTATTGCCGGCCTGATGGTTTAATCGTCTGGTACGGTATCTGTCGGTGTTGCTAAGATGACAGCCTTATCCACGTTATATTCAAACTCATAACCCATAAACACATCATCATCTAACTCAATCACAAGGTTACGACTAATTAAGCGCAGTAACGCGGTTTGTTGATGCATGGTCATGCGAGAAAAAAGCTCCAACACTTCTGCCGCTTCAAGGACAGGCTGATAGGACTGAGGTACTGCCTTTTTCTTTTTTTGAAAGATCAATGCATGTCCTCATCGCGCACTCTAAACGTGTAGTCATACTCGTTTTCTATCATGATCCGTAAGGTATCAATCTTAGAGCGACGATTGTGCAAGCATATGCGTTGCAATA
>NZLH01000083.1 GCA_002694155.1 Pusillimonas sp.
CGCGGCCTCGTCCAATGCCTTCACGACTTCGCCCTGCGCATCCAGGCGCTCATCCACTTCCACTACGGCTTCGTACAACAGCTCGGGCAGAATAATTTCACGGTCGAACAGGCGTGGCCGGTTCTGGTAGGCAATGCGCAGCGCATCGCGAAACCCTTTGGTCACGAACAGTGCCAGTCGCTCGCCTTTACGCTCCAGCAAGGCATTCGTGGCCACCGTGGTTCCCATTTTGACCACTTCAATTTTTTCAGCTGGTACCGTTTCACCGGGCTTCACGCCCAACAAGCGGCGAATGCCTTCCACCGCCGCGTCGTCGTATTGCTCGGGGTTTTCAGAAAGCAACTTGGCGGTAACAATCTCACCGTCGGGCCGACGCGCCACAATATCGGTAAACGTACCGCCCCGGTCGATCCAGAATTGCCAGCGCTCTTTACCGGCAGGCACCTCACCTGCGGAAGATGAGGCCAAAGCCGAATCAGAATCAGAACGGGAACCCAAGTTTGAAGAAGTTGCAGAAACGTTATTCACTGTGCTGATCTTTTATTCAAGTTTTATTCGTCGATATCCAGGCGCTCTTTAACCGGTGCAATTTCAGACACCAGGTCACGCACCCGAGCCTTGTTATGCAAAGGCGCCACTTCGTGCTCGACCCCGGGTTTCATGCGCGCAATACAGGCGTACACAACCTTGCCATCGAACTCCATCATGCATTCTTTACACGCATTGGCATTAATACAGGAATAACGAAACGCCAGTGAATCATCAAGGTGTTCACGCACCCAACGCAGGCCGTCCAGCAAAGACGCCGCCGCACCTTCTGGCAGTTCATAACGCTGAGTTGTGGTTTCGCCTTCGCCCACACCACGTTTAACATTCAGCACAATCATTTTGTCGCTTGATTCTGTCATTGCTATCTCGCTTATTCGGGCAGCTTGCCCAACATTATTCCGCCGGAACGGCCACTTCTTCTGCCTGATCTTGCGGCAAACGCTCTACGGGGCGCTGGGTAACGTGCCACTGGCCATTTTTGTAGCTTAATACCTGGTTCAACACCCAGGCATCATCCATGGCGGGGAAGTCTTCACGCTGATGCGCACCGCGGCTTTCCTTGCGATTCAACGCGCATTGTGTAACGGCTTCGGCCACCAGCAGCATATTGCGCAAATCCAGGGAATCGACCTGAACCGGATCTTGCGGGCCATCACCGGCCAGCGACAAGGCATCCACCTCAACACGCAACGCAGCCAGCTCTTTTTGCGCCTGCTCCAGTCCTTCCTGTGTGCGAAACGGACCCACATAATTTTGCATAGTGGCTTGCAAGCGGGCAATAAGCGCCGCCACATTCGGGCGCTTGTGCCCGCCATTGGGCGAAGCCTGCAACGCTTCCAGAACCGGAGCCGCCAGCGCGTCGATCGCGGCCTGATCCAACGCTTCATGCGCCTGCGCATACGCCGATGCCGCACGACCGGCCTGCAAGCCAAAGGTAATAGCTTCGGTAATGGCATTGCCCGACAAGCGGTTGGCGCCATTGGCGCCGCCCACGGCTTCACCGGCAGCGAACAGCCCCGGCACATCGGTACTCATATCCACATTTACGCGCACCCCACCCATGTGATAGTGGGCAATAGGGGCCACTTCAATAGGGCCTTTGGTTAGATCAATACCGTTATCAGCCAGTTTTTTAATAATGGGCCCGAATGCTTCACGCAGCTTCTCTTCGGGTACGTGTTCGAAACTTAAATACGCACCCCCGGCCGGCGAGCCGCGGCCCGCTTCCACCTCTTTCAAAATGGCGTAGGTGGCCGCGTCGCGCGTGACGGTATAGCCTTCTTTTTCAGCCTGGTGGCCGTACTTTTCCACAAACTCTTCGCCCAGGCCGTTCAGCAGGCGCCCACCCAGCTTATAGCGGAAAGGGTCCCACATAATGGGGTCGAAACCCACCAGACGCGGGGCCAGATGCCCAATGGGAAAGAACTGTACGAATTCCATATCAAGCAGCTGCGCACCCGCGCGCAACGCCAGCGCGTAGCCATCGCCACCCATATTCAGCGAAGCGCTATTACGCTTGTACAAGCGCGTTAACCCGCCAGTGGCCACAATAACCGAGCGCGCATTAATAACCAGAATATCGCCCGTGGTTAAATGCAGCGCCACCGCCCCCACAGTGCGACCCTCTTTCACCAGCAGGTCGACCACCAGAATATCGCCCAGACGGGCGATGTCGTCGTGCCTGGCAACCTGCGTACGCAAGGTTTTGGCCACGGCCGGGCCGGTGTTCAAGTAATCTACATACACACAACGTGGGCGGTCGTGGCCAGGCGCATGCGCCTGTACCATGTGGTCGTCTTTGCGGGCCCAGCCGGTGCCCCAGCTATCCATTAAGCGAATAGAGTCAACACCTTTTTCGCACAATAAACGCGCCAGCGGCTCGCTGCACAACCCGCGCCCCGCTTTCAGCGTATCGGCATAATGGAAGCGCCAATCGTCGGGCACCTGTTCGCCCAAGGCAACCGCAACCGTCATTTGCGCCATAATGGTGGCGCCGCCACGGCCAATTAAACTGCGGTCTACCAGCGTTACCTTGCGGCCTTCCTCCGACGCGGCAATAGCCGCACTCATGCCGGCCCCGCCCGCGCCGATAATCAGCACATCGGTGTCAAGGTGTTGAATATGTCCAGAACTCATGCTGCCCCCAGATAAGCTTTTTGTACTGTTGGGTCGGCCGACAACTGTGCCGCCGTACCCGAAATAATCACATGACCGTGCTGCAATACATAAGCACGGTCGGCAAGTTCAAGCGCTATGCGCGCGTTTTGCTCGACCAGCAAAATACTTTGCCCCGCTGCCTTCCAGCGGAACAACACCTGGTACACCATATCAACAAACCGGGGCGACAAACCCATAGAAGGCTCATCAATACACACCAGCTTGCCGCGCCGCAACCAGGCCCGGCCTAATGCCAGCATTTGCTGCTCACCGCCCGAAAGTGTACCCGCAGCCTGTCGACGCCGTTCGGCCAAACGCGGAAACGAAACAAACACCTCATCAAGATCGCGCTCAATGGCCTCTTTTTCATGGCGGCGCGGATACGCCCCCATAAGCAAATTTTCATAAACCGACATTTCGGGAAACACACGGCGCCCTTCCGGCACACTGGCCACCCCCAGGTCGATCACATCGGGGGACGACAAACCTTGAATCTCTTTGCCTTCCAGAATAATACGACCTTTGGAAGGTGAAACCAGGCCCAGCACAGACTTAAGCGTAGTCGATTTCCCCGATGCATTACCACCCAAAACCGACACGACCTCACCCTTTTCCATCGTTAAATTCACGTCGAACAGGGCTTGCACGGCACCGTAATGCACGTCGATATTTTCAAGCTGCAGAAAGGGCGTTTGTGAAGAAGTCATGGAAACAGTCACGAATTAAATAGATAAAGAACCGCTCAGCCAAGATGAGCGTCAGAGGCATTCTCGCGCCGTTGGCGGCCTAAATAGGCTTCCACCACTTCCGGATGATCCAGCGCGTGGTCGGGGTCGCCCTGTGCCAGCACTTCACCCTGGTTCAGCACAATAACGCGGTCGGCCACTTTGCGTACCAGCGAAAGCTTATGCTCTACCACCAGAATGCCCAGGTCAGGCCGCATTTGCCTTAGCGCAATCAGCAAATCAGTGAGTTCGGCCGTTTCAGTGGGGTTCATACCGGCTGCCGGTTCATCCAGCAATAAAAAGTCGGGTTGTGCCACCAGTACCCGCGCAATTTCCAGGCGCCGCCGGTTCGCATACGACAAACTGAACGCCGGCGCGTTTCTCCGTGGCCACAAACGCTCGCCGAACAGCTTCAAGGTTTCTTCGGCAATCGCCTCTTGGGCCTGCACCCGCGCACGCCAACCGGCGGTACCGAGCAAAGTGGCGAACAACTCATGCAATGGGTTCACCAGCAAACCCGACCCCGAGCGCAACATTGGCGCCTGTGTTCCCACCATGACGCTGTCCCACACCGATAGGGCCGGAAAAACACGCGAAGTTTGAAAACTACGCCCCACCCCCAAACGCGCCACCTTTTCGGGCGGCAAGTGGTCGATACGGCGGCCATTTAAGCTAATAAAGCCTGAAGTAAGCCGCTCTACGCCACTCATCATTTGCAGCAAAGTTGATTTGCCCGCGCCGTTGGGCCCCACCAGCGCCAGCGTTTCACCCGCCGATAAAGTGAACGTAACGTCGTTTACCGCCTTCACCCCGCTAAAGTGACGTGAAACGTGATCGACATGAAAGCCGGCTAACGGCGCGCCCTGCACCGTTTTCGAATGCATTTTCAAGAACCCCGTCATTAGCGCGCCCCCAACAAACCGTGTGGGCGCCAACGTAGCGCCATTAGCAAGATGACACCGTAAACAATCATGCGCCACTCGGAAAAGCCGCGCAGCAGCTCGGGAATAAGGGTTAGCACAAACCCGGCTACTGCCGCGCCCGTTAAATTACCCAGGCCACCTAACACGGCCATCGTTAACATTAACAGCGAGGCCTGCACGTTGAAGCTGTCAGGGGTAATGACGTTCTGTACATAGGCGAACAAACCACCGGCAGCGCCCGCCATCGCGCCTGACACCGCAAACCCCATCATTAAATAGCGTCGCACCGGCACACCCGCCGCATGCGCGGCCAATCGATCTTCGCGAATACTGCGCCACGTGCGGCCCATTTCTGAATTAAGCAAACGCTGCGCCAGAAACAAGCACACCGCCACCACCAGCGCCACCAGCCAAAACTTATGGCTAATGGCCGACAAGCGCAAGCCGCCCAGCAATTCAAAGGTGGGCGGCGGAATATTCAAAAAACCCATGGGGCCACGTGTAACGGGCAACCAGGTCATGAACACCAGAAAGCCAATTTGGCCAATGGCCAGCGTGCCCAACGCCGCGGTGTGACCACTTAATTTATACAAAGGTAAAGACGCCAAGGCACCCACGACGGCACCCAGCACAATGGCTGCCGGCAAAGCCAGCTCAGTTGGCATACCATGGGTGTAACCCATTACCGCCACCGTATAAGCGCCCACCCCATAAAATGCGGCATGGCCAATGGCCAGAATGCCCATAGAACCCGAAACCAGTGTGACACTACCGGCCAGCAAGGCAAAAATCATGGCATACACCACCGCCTGCAACGCATAGCTGCTACTAATAAGAAACGGCAGCAGCGCCAGCACGACCCCGGCTAACAGGAAGCCCCAGGGCGGTAAATCGAACACACGGTGCGCACTACGCTGGCTGGATGCCGACGCCAGCAAACTGGTGCTGGGCATAGCGCCCGACGCCCCGCCTGCACCACCCAAAGCGTCTAAACGGCGATCGCCCAACATACCTTGCGGACGGAACAGCAAGAACACCAGCAACAACGAGAACGCCGCCAGGTCGCGGAAACCTTCACCCAAGTAGGCGCTGGAAAGCGTTTCCACCACGCCTAACGTTAAGCCGCCCAACACCGCACCAGGAATACTGGTTAACCCCCCCAGCAGTGCGGCGGCAAAGCCTTTTAGCCCGAACGGCAAACCCATGGCGGGGAAAACACTTTTGAAATACAACGCCACCAAAATACCGCTTAGCGCGCCCAGGGCACCGGCCAGCCCGAACGCCAACTGGCGCACGTTACTGGTTCGCACACCCAATTGCGCGGCCGCATCGCGATCTTGCGCCGTGGCGCGCAGTGTGCGCCCCATCCACGACGCTTTTAAAAACCAGGTAAGCGCAGCCGCAGCCAACAAGCCGAATACAAAGATCAGGATATCGGTGGTGGTAATGTAGGCGCGCCCGAAATAAAACGTATATTCAGGGAAAGGAACTGGAAATGACTGGCCTTCCGGCGACCAGATAATTTCTGCCAACTGGTCGATAACAATGCTAATGGCCAGCGTAGACAACACCGGCGCAATAAACGGGCCGTTGGCCAATGGCCGCAAAGCCAAGCGCTCTAACAATACGCCCAGGCCCGACACCAGCAACACCGACACCACAGCCGCAACCGGCAACGGCCAACCCAGCCACACCACACCCGTAAAGGCGAAAAACGCACCCAGCATGAACAAGGCGCCCTGGGCAAAGTTAATTAAGTTCGACACACCAAACACCAGGCTGAAACCCAGTGCAATTAGCGCGTAAACCTGGCCAATAGCCAAGCCATTCAGTATCTGGCTAAAGAATAATTCAATCATGGGGTATGACACGACAAAAGCAGGCCCCCGCGTGGGAGCCTGCTTTCACGCACGGTGTCCGGTTAATTAGAATAAAGTGAACTGGCCGTCTTGAATTTGAATGAAAATCGGATCTTTCTTCACATTACCGAATTCATCATACTTGGTCACGCCGGTTACGCCTTCGTAGGCCGGGCCATTTTCAAGTTCGTCGCGTACATTTTCACCGGTCAACTCTTTGCCCGATTTAATCACGCGGCGCACCGCTTCCAACCCAACACCAATAGCGTCATAAGCCAGCGCGGCGAACTGGTCGGGGTTACGACCATACTTGGCTTTATAGGCATCAACAAATTCCTTCTGGGCAGGGTCGCCGGCAAAGAAGATAGTATGCAACACGGTGCCTTCGCCAGCTTCACCTGCCAGCTCGATAAACTTGGGCGAGGTCAGCGGAATACCGCCCCCTACCGGAATATCAATACCGGCCTGGCGTAACTGTTGAATGAAAATAGAGGCTTCCTGATACGGCAAGGCCAAGAACACCCCTTCAGGATTCAATGATTTCACCTTGCTGATAAACGGGCGAAAATCACGCGAGCCAGGTTGTACGGCTTCCAGCAACAGTACTTCGCCACCTGCATCTTCAATGGCTTTGGCCGTGGCTTTACCAGTGTATACGCCCCAATCATCTTGCGAATAGGGAATCACAACCTTGTTCGCACCTAATTTTTCCTGAATGGTGTCGGCGTTATACAAAGCCAAAATGTCGTCGGTATTGTTCTGACGGAACTGATAAGGGCTTTGCTTGCTAAAGTCGGGGTGTGACGACGTTGGACTAATTTGCGGAATTTTGGCTTCCGTAAAAATTGGGGCTGCCGCCAAAGACGAAGTGGTTGACCACGAACCAATAGCCAAAACCACATTGGGTTCATTCACAATTTTGCGCGCAACGGTGGCTGCTTCCTGCGGGGAATTGCGGTCGTCCTCAATAATTAAATTAACCGGATGGCCTTCAATGCCGCCTTGGGCTTTTACCTGATCTAAATAAAGTTCTACTGCGTTCTTGAAACTGGCGCCGTATTCAGCAAAAGGGCCGGAAAGGTGGGAAAAGAAACCAACGTTAATGGGTTTATGGTCGGCCGCTTGAGCAGGGCCAGCAAGCAAGGCGGGAACAAGCGCCGCCAACGCAAAAGATCGGATAAAACGCATAATGAAGCCCTCAGTGAATTAATCTGATATACATGATAACGCTAATAAACCATTTTCTATAATACATAAAGTAATAAGCAAATGAGACTAAAAAAGGGTCGTGATGTCACGACCCTTTTTACTTGCCCGATCGTGTGGCCGATGCGCCACGACAACCTTGCTTAGCAATGCAACGTACTGACTACTTCAGCATCGACACTCGAACACGCATTACAACCGTTCGGCATGAAACGCCAGATGGTCTTCCATGAAAGTGGAAATGAAGTAATAGCCATGGTCGTAACCTTCATGGCGGCGTAAAGTAAGCGGCTGGCCTGCTTTTTGGCATGCCGCCTCGAACGCTTCAGGGTACAACTGCTCTGCCAGGAAGTTGTCGGCCAAGCCCTGGTCTACCAAAATACCTTTGGGGAATGGATTAGACGACTTTTCCATTAACAGCGAAGCATCGTACTGCGCCCAGGCCGATTGATCATTACCCAGATAACCACCAAAGGCTTTGTGCCCCCATGGGCATTTCGTGGGCGAAGCAATGGGTGCAAACGCAGACACCGACTTAAACTTGGGATGATGGCGTTGCGCCAGCACCAACGCGCCATGGCCGCCCATGGAATGACCAAAAATACCAGCACGGTCGGCATCGCCTGGCAACTGGGTGGTTGCAATGTTGAACAACTCTTCAACAACATAGCTTTCCATGCGGTAATGCTTGTTCCAGGGTTCCTGGGTGGCGTTCAAATAGAAGCCGGCACCGGTGCCGAAATCCCAGCCATCATCTTCACCCGGCGCACCCGCACCACGCGGGCTGGTATCGCAGGCCACCAACATAATGCCGTGCTGCGCGGCCAGTCGTTGTGCGCCGCCTTTAATCATGAACGTTTCTTCGGTGCAGGTCAGCCCAGCCAAATAGAACAACACTGGCACTTTGCCCGATTCAGCCTGTGGCGGAATATAAACCGAGAAACGCATGGGCAAGCCAATAGCGCTGGACTCGTGTTTATAAAAACGCTGCACACCGCCGAAACAACGGTGTTCGCTGACCTTTTCAAGTTCAACAGACATTCTTTACCTTTTTTGCTTGCCGGGCCCGCAGGCCCGCCGTGAACAATGGTTCAGGATTACGCAATTAATAAACGACAACGGAACGAATCGACTCGCCTTTCTTCATTAGGTCGAAGCCATCGTTAATTTGATCAAGACTAAGCTTGTGCGTGATCAGGTCATCGATATTGATTTTGCCGTCCATGTACCAGTCGACAATTTTGGGTACGTCGGTACGGCCACGTGCGCCGCCAAACGCCGAACCTTTCCATTCGCGACCGGTTACCAGCTGGAACGGACGAGTGGAAATTTCGGCACCCGCTTCGGCCACGCCAATGATAATAGACTGACCCCAACCGCGGTGGCAGCATTCCAGCGCCTGACGCATCACCTTGGTGTTACCAATACATTCGAAGGAATAGTCGGCACCGCCGTCGGTTAGCTGAATAAGGTGATCGACCACGTTTTCGACATCGTTCGGGTTAACGAAATGCGTCATGCCAAATTTGCGCGCCATTTCTTCACGGGCCGGGTTAATGTCTACGCCAATAATTTTGTCGGCACCCACCATTTTGGCGCCCTGAATAACGTTCAGGCCAATACCGCCCAAACCGAACACCACCACATTGGCGCCCGCTTCTACTTTAGCGGTAAACAGCACAGCGCCCACACCGGTGGTCACGCCGCAACCAATGTAGCAAACCTTGTCAAACGGGGCATCGTCGCGAATTTTTGCCAACGCAATTTCAGGCGCAACAATATGATTGGCGAATGTAGAGGTGCCCATGTAGTGATGAATAGGTTTGCCGTCGATACTGAAGCGTGAAGTGCCGTCGGGCATTAAACCCTTGCCCTGCGTGGCACGAATGGCCGTACACAAATTGGTTTTACGCGATAAGCACGATTTGCACTGGCGGCATTCCGGCGTGTACAGGGGCACCACGTGGTCACCCTTTTTCAGCGACTTCACACCCGGCCCAACGTCTACCACCACGCCGGCGCCTTCATGGCCCAGAATAGATGGGAAAATACCTTCAGGGTCGGCGCCCGACAAAGTGTAATAATCGGTATGGCAAATACCGGTTGCCTTAATTTCTACCAGTACCTCACCCTCTTTCGGGCCATCCAGGTCAACCGTTTCAATTGTTAACGGCTCACCGGCTTTCCAGGCCACGGCTGCTTTTGTTTTCATGCTCACTCCTAGTTATGAAATGCTTAAAGTGTAAAAGGCTCAATAGTAATGCAGGTGCCCATTTGTAGTAAACACTACATTATATTTATGCATATTGCCGCAACCCGTATTATGCAATAAGCTTGTTTCCCGTTCGCGACAATTACGCTATGGCTCGTTTGGCTCGGCTTTACGCCCCGCACACACCACAACTGGTTCAGGCCCATTTTGCACAGGCTCTGGCCAATATATCTGACCCGACCCCGGTTGACCCTTTAAACCAGCTGGGCGCCTGGTTACGCGAATGCGCGCTAGAGCATCATGTTACTTTGCATGGCTGGGCCTTGCTACCCGATTCCCTTACGTTTCTGGCCACCCCCCAGCAACGCCCGGGTATCGCCCGTTTAATGCAGGCAATTGGGCGGCGCTACGCAACGCGCCTGAAAGCCGGTCGCGTGTTCCAGGGTCGTTATCGAAGCGCCCTGGTTCAGCCAGGCAACTGGGTGTTGCCTGTTCTGGTTTGGCTAGACACATTACCGGTTCAACACGGCCTGGTTGACCTGGCCGAAAATTGGCCCTGGTCATCGGCAGCCTACCATACCGGGCTGAATCTTCAAGCGCACACCTGGGCCACCGACCACCCCGATTACTGGGAATTAGGCAACACCCCATTCGACCGCCAGGCGCGCTATCGCGCCTTGTTAACCAAAGGGCTTAGCCACGACCAACGCCAGCAAATAGAAAAGCATCTGTTTGGCCAGTGGGCATTAGGCAACGAACTATTCTTAAGCAATCTGGCACCCATCGCCAGCCGCCGCATTAAACCGGCGCCGCGCGGGCGGCCCAGGAAACAGCCCCAATCCGGCAAGGCGCTTAACGGGCCCGAATCACGTTAAGCACCCTAAAAGCCCTTTTAAAAACACACCCTGCATGGCAAACATCGATCTACCTTCAGATCGATCATTTAAAGACCGTCCCCATTTATATAAATATGCCTGCATAATTTAATTAAATAGGGACGCACCCTAATTAAAAACACTTGCCAAGTTCCTGATATCGCGTTAATTTCTAGGCCTTCACCGCGAACCCAATGCGGAAAAACAGGAGTTTTTCTATGTCTAACCAGCCTGCAAAGCCTGCTGCTCAGGAAGTGGCAATCGATGCTTCCCGCATCGGCCTGCCCCGTGCGCAAGGCCTGTATAACCCCATTAACGAACACGACGCCTGTGGTGTGGGTTTTGTTGCCCACATTAAAGGCAAGGCCACGCATGCCATTATTCAGCAGGGCCTGAAAATTCTGGAAAACCTTGACCACCGTGGCGCCGTGGGTGCCGACGAGCTCATGGGCGACGGTGCGGGTATTCTTATTCAAATCCCCGACGCCCTGTATCGTGAAGAGCTGGCCACCCAAGGCATTGAATTGCCCCCACCCGGCGAATACGGCGTGGCCATGGTGTTCCTGCCCAAAGAAACCGCTTCACGCCTAGCCTGTGAACGCGAACTGGAACGCGCAGTGCGCGACGAGGGCCAAGTGGTACTAGGCTGGCGTGATGTGCCGGTTGATTCCGAAATGCCCATGTCGCCCAC
>NZLH01000084.1 GCA_002694155.1 Pusillimonas sp.
CCTTGTTAACCCTGAACACGCCAACGTTACCGCGCATCCCGATGCAATTGCCCTGGCCAGCGGCGCTGCCGATGTGCTGGAACACGCCACTATTGTGCCCACCCTGAATGAAGCACTGGCGCCCCTGACGATGGCATTTGCCATGACTGCACGCGAACGGGTGTTAGGCCCGCCTGTGTGCGATATTCGCGAAGCGGCTAACTTAAGTTATAGCCATTTGCATACGTATACCGAAGGCAAAGTAGGTATCGTACTGGGCACTGAGCGTTCAGGGCTCACTAATGAACATATTGCGCAATGTCAACGCATCTGTCACATTCCCGCCAACCCCGAGTACAGTTCGTTAAACGTCGCGCAAGCGCTGCAATTGGCAGCGTGGGAATTGCGTTACGCGTTAAATAGCCCACCTGCAGCCCTTAGTCACGATAACGCGTCTTACGCCCCAACCAGGCCAGAAAAAACCGCAGAGACTGACCCAAACGCGGGCGAAGCGCTGGCTTCACAAGCCAAAATAAATGCCTTTCTGGCCCATTGGCAAGACGCCCTGGTTCAAATTCAATTTCTGAACCTGGCTTATCCGAAAAAGCTCATTCCGCGCATGCACCATATTTTCGGCCGTAGCCAAATGACCAACGACGAAGTGGATATGATGCGTGGTGTGTGTACGGCGATGATAAAGGCAGCCAAAGGCCAGTTACGAAAAGACTGACCTTTGGCGGCCTGACTTACACCGGCAACTTAAAGTACCCCGCACCATTATTTAATAGGGCGTGATGGCGGAAGCTCTACACCTGCATCGCGCAATACTTCCTGGGCACGCCGGTTCATATCATTTTGCAGGTCAAACCAGTTGCCCGCCTCGGCCCAGGCGCGCACGGTTACCAACATGGCGTGGTCACGATACTCTGACACCATCACCATAGGGGCTGGGTCATCAAGCGACAGCTCATGCTGCTTAGCCATGCTTTCCAGTTCCGCCATGGCTCGATTAATGTCTTCACCATACGGAATAAGAACCGATGCTTGCGCCCGTCGCGTTTGATGACGGCTAAGATTCAAAATGGCGCTGCCCCAGATATTGCTGTTGGGTACCATAATGAAAGTGCCGTCGTACTGCTTGAAACGAGACATAAACAGGCCAACCTCATCGACCATGCCATCAACCGTACCAACAACCGACACAAAATCCCCCGCCCGGAAAGGGCGCAACGCCAGTAGCATAATACCTGCGGCTATGTTCTGCAGCGTTCCCTGTAAAGACAAGGCAATGGCCAAACCGGCAGCACCCAACACGGCAATGATACTGGCCGTTTGAACGCCAAGACGCGCCAGTACGGCCACCAGAACAATGACTCGAATGGCCCAGACGGTAACAGTGTATGCAATGGGCACAATAGTTGGGTCGATACGCGTTGAACGCGTGGCGATACGACGAGCGGCATTACCCAGCCAACTGGATACCAGCCAGCCGATAACCAGAATAACCAATGCGATTACCAAATCGAAGGCCATTGCCGTAAAGCCGGCGGCCACCCAATCAATTAACGTTTGCAAGTCGGTCATACATTCCTTTTTGGTTCGTTGTTAGTCAAAATTGAATTTCGCCTTAGCCATTCTATCGAACTTATCCACCGAAACTGTGGACAACACGATGGAAAACTATTTAATTACATCAAATTATCATTACATAACAAGGCACTGCAAATTGCGTGCACAAATTAACCTGGGGTAGAAATACCTGAGCTGGAAAGACAATAAAAAACGCCCGATTGCAGGCATACGCCTTACCGGGCGAGCTTAAACAAAACGATGAATCAGGCAACCGCGACCAAACGGTTCAGTGTCTCGGGCTCGTCAAGCAATTCCTGGCTGCTGGATTGATGCACAATTTGCCCACGGTCTAGAACAATGGCCTCTTGAGTTAAGCCTAAGGCTAATCGGGCATGTTGCTCTACCACAATGACAGTTAACCCGGTTTCCTGTACTAAACGGCGAATTACGCCCAACAGCTCTTGCACAATAATCGGTGCCAACCCTTCCATGGGCTCGTCTAATAACAATAGCCGCGGATTCACCATTAACGCACGGGCAATGGCTAACATTTGTTGCTCGCCCCCAGACAACTGATTACCCATATTGCCGCGCCGCTCTTCCAGGCGGGGGAACAGTTTGTACACTTTTGGCACATCCCACTCGCCCGGGCGGGCCACAACCGTTAAATGTTCTTCAACCGTTAAAGATGGGTACATGTGCCGTTCTTGCGGTACCCAGCCCATGCCAGCGCCCGCGCGTTGATGCGTGGCTACCCGCGAAACGTCTCGCCCAGACCAATGAATACTGCCACAGTGCAGCTGCGTTAAACCCAGCAGCGTAAGCAACAGGGTAGATTTACCCACACCATTGCGCCCCAACAAGGCCAAACTGTCGCCCTCTTTCAAAGAGAACGAAATATCTTCCAAGATAACCGCTTCGCCATAGCCTGCCCGAACACGGTCAACCGTTAAAATATCCGACTTGTCACTCATGCTCCGCCTCTCCCAGATACACCTCTTTCACCCTATCATCCGCGGCGATTTCGTCGGGGGTACCTTCTGTTAAAACTTTTCCGCCCACCAAAACGGTAATGCGTTCGGCAAAGCGAAATACCAGGCTCATGTCGTGCTCAATAAATAATATGGTGACATCGCGCGGAAGCTGAGAGATAACTTCAAATAACTCCTGACTTTCGGCCTGAGGAATACCTGCTGCCGGCTCATCAAGCAAAAGCACTTTAGGGCGTGTGGCCAAGGCCAACGCAATTTCCACCAAGCGCTGCTTGCCATAAGGCAAGTTACGCGTACGGGTATTCATTTCAGGTGCAAGACGCAGCGTTTCTAACAGCGCCACCGCTTCCTCAATTAACGCCGTTTGTTTTTCTACCGTTTTGTACCATTGCTTATGCAGGCCTTCTCGCTCGCTAATAGCCAGCACAACCGACTCAAGTACAGATAACCCGGCAAAAAGCGTATTAATTTGGAAGGTTCGTGTCATACCCAATTTAACGCGCTCGTGTTGCGGCAAATTGGTAATATCACGGTCGCCCAAGAACACTTTTCCACGTGTTGGCTCTAAGGCGCCGGTTAACATGTTGATATACGTTGTTTTACCAGCGCCATTCGGACCAATTAAGGCATGGCGCGCGCCCGGCTTAAACGACAAGGTAATATCGCTGTTTGCCTGAAACATACCCCAAATTTTGGTAAGCCCTTCGGTTCGTAAAGTGGTATCGCTCATGATGCCCCCTTTTCAGAGGCACGGTTGCCCCAACGTTCTTTCAAGCGGTCAACCAAACCTAATATTCCGCCACTACCCATCATCACAATTACCACCAGCAATAAACCAATCCAGAACTGCCAGTAAACCGGGTTTATGTCGGAAATATAGTGGTGGGCAAACATAAAGACGACAGCGCCAATTAGGGCACCATAAAGACGCCCTGCGCCCCCCAGCACTAGAATAATCAGCAAGTCGGCCGAGCGAATAAAGCCAAGTGAATCGAGCCCTACAAACTGGGTGGTTTGTGCCAACAACGCACCCGCTACGCCCGCCATACCAGCACTAATGGTGTAGATGGCAACCAGGCGCTTGTCTACATTGGCCCCAATAGCCGGCATGCGTTTTGCACCTTCCCGAATGCCGATAAGGCTTAAACCAAACGTAGAACTTACCAGGCGCCGCGCAAACAGAAACATAATGAACAGCACCGCCAGACTATAGAAAAAGCCTGTTTTCCCGTAGAGGTCAATTTCAAAGATGCCGAACAGGGGCCAGGTGGCAATACCCCATAGGCCGTCGGCCCCACCCGTGAAGTCGGTGGCTTTATTGGCCACTTCGTACAACATTAAACCAATACCCAGCGTCACCATAAGCTGAGTAAGCTCGTGCCCGCGCACCACCAGGAAGCTGGTGATGTAGCCCAAAATGGCGGCCAACACCGCGGCAACAAGCAATGCGCTAAACGGCTCGCCCCATCCGTGCGTAGACAACAAGCCCGATGTATAAGCCCCTAAGCCAAAAAACGCCGCGTGCCCCAGCGACACAATACCGGCATAACCCAGAATCAGGTCAAGCGACAACGCAAACAATGCCAGAATCATCATCTGGCTAAGCAGCACCAAATGATTGGGGAAAAGAAAATAAGCAACAAAAGGCAGCACCCAGAACAGGTACTCTAGTTTGTGCCAACGATCGTTCGGTACGCGCGGGGCGGGCAGGCGATCGACAATGGAAAGTGATTGCAAGTTCATGCGCGCCTCGTGATTAGACCGTTAGGGAAAAACAGCAGCAATACGACCATTAAGACATAAATGACAAATGCGCCAATTTCAGGTACGTAATACTTGCCTGCCACATCGAAAATACCCAACACAATGGCTGCCACAAGCGGCCCACGAATGGTACCGGCCCCCCCTACTGCCACCACAATCAGGAAATACACCATCCATTTCAGCGGAAAGGTTGGATCCAGGCCCAGCACATCGATACCCAGTACGCCACCCAGGCCGGCCAAGCCAGAGCCCAGCGCAAAGGTCAAACTAAAGACACGGTTCACATTGATACCCAAGCCTTTAGAAGCTTGCTGGTTATCTACCGAGGCGCGAATTTGCGCGCCAAAACGAGTGCGTTCAATAATTAAACCCAACGCTATCGTTACCAGAATCACCACACCAATAAGGAACAAACGATAAACGCCGAAGCCAATATCGAAAACCCGAATTTGCCCGCGCAACCAATCGGGTAAATTCACTGGTTGAATCGTTGGCCCCCAAAAGAAAGTGAAGGTGGCAATAACCATGAACACCAGACCAATTGAAAACAAGACCTGGTCAAGTGGGTCGGCTTCGTAAAGTCGTTGGTAAAGGCTACGTTCAAGAATGAAGCCGGCTAGCGCCGCAGCCAAAAACGCAATGGGTAAGGTGGCCAGAAAAGGCACACCCAGACGTTGCATTAACTCGACGCTGACATAGCCACCCAGCATGGCAAACGCACCATGCGCCAGGTTCACGAAGTTCATCAGCCCCATGGTGACCGACAAACCCACACTAATTAAAAACAACAAGGCTCCAAATGCCACGCCATCGAACACCACACCAATTAAATTACCCAACATTGCAACCTCCGGTGTGCTGCGTGTTGCGACAGGCTACTACCTAGCAAACTCCAGGCCATTGTTGTCTCCACTTTTTGTTCTAAATAATTAATTTTTGTAAAAAACACACATCCCCACCATTGTTCCAAAAAAACGCCGCATAGGCGGCGTTTTTTTGCAAAAGCTGGGGGAACCCCTTATAAATCTAATACCAATACAGGTGATTTCGACCTTGAGCAGCACGGCGTCATTTGGTCGTTTGCTGCATGCTCGGCATCGGTTAAATACAAATCACGGTGCTCGGGTTCTCCTTCAAGAACACGCACCAAACACGTACCACACACCCCTTCTTCGCACGAGACAGGTACAAAAACATCGTTCTCGTCGAGTACTTGTGTAATGGATTTGTCGGCCGGAATGGTAAAAGTTTGCCCTGTGCTGGCAATTTTCACTTCGAACGATTCATCACCGCTGGTATCAACTTCGGCGGCGCCGAAGTATTCAAGATGAACCTGATCTGTTGCCCAGCCTTTGGCCTTTGCCGTGTTCACCACGTAATCGATAAAGCCCGTAGGGCCGCACACATAAATGTGTGTTCCAGCCTGCGGTTCGGCAATAATCTCTTCCAGCTTTAACTTTTGGGCATCGTCGCCATTATCGAAGTGAAACTGCACACGATCAGCAAAGGCTGAGGCTTCGATGTCGCCCTTGAACGCCATACGCTCGGGAGAGCGAGCGCAATAGTGCATTTCAAAATCGCCATTAATGGCACTTAAACGCCTTGCCATACACAAAATGGGGGTAACACCAATGCCACCTGCGAACAGCAGCGTACGTTGCGATTTCACCAGCGGAAAATGATTTTTCGGTTCACTGATTTGTAGAACATCACCCTCGTTCACCTTATCGTGAACTGCTACCGACCCGCCACGCGACTCTGGATCGCGCAACACACCAATAACATAACGATGTTGCTCGCCGGAGTCATTCAACAGCGAATACTGGCGGGTCAGCCCCCCAGGAACGTTGACATCGATGTGAGCGCCGGCACTGAACGAGGGTAAAGTTTTACCGTCGGTACTGGCCAGCTCGAGGCTGACAATATCTTCAGCTTCCTGGGTTTTCTTGACGACTTTAACGGAAAGTTGATTCATTCAATCATCTACTAAGTTGGTTTAACCCACTGGATGCGGGCGTGAAAAAACCTCCAGCCCGCACCAAGGGCGACCATCAGGCTGAAGCCGTAGCGTTTTCTTCCTGCTCTGCCTTGACCAAACGGTCAATGACACGCCTAGATTGTACGCCACCTGAGTCAATGTTGAGCATCAACAGCCGACGCTCGGGGTGGTCATCGAGATTCTGCTGCTGGGCTTCAAGCACGCTAAGGTCTTGCGTAAAGATCTCGCCCTGCCGCACTTTGGTGCGTTCGGTCAGTTCGGCATCGTGGGCCTGGAAGTTACGTGCCATACCCCAGAAATACCAGTGACTGTTCTCGGTTTCCGGTGTAATGAAGCCAACCACAATGGCGCGGGCACGATCTTTAGGGTCGGCGTCCATTCCGCCTTTAC
This sequence comes from Pusillimonas sp., assembly GCA_002694155.1. Lineage (GTDB taxonomy): Bacteria > Pseudomonadota > Gammaproteobacteria > Burkholderiales > Burkholderiaceae_B > Neopusillimonas. The sequence continues at coordinate 6,697 of NZLH01000084.1, forward strand.
CTGTTAACGCAACGCCAACGTCGATCAGAACATGGCTGGGAGGCGAAAAACGCGAGATTTGCCAGCGATCAACCACTTCGGAATCATCCAGCCCGTTGGCTCGCATACCCGCTTTCCAGAACGGTGGCGCCGTGATTTTGTCCATATAACGGCTGGTAACAACCTTGTCACCATCGACTTTGGTATCCGGAGGTGACTCGTCGATTTCATCCTGCCCGATACTGTCGGCGTGAACATAGGCCTCGTGGGTAAGGTCCATTAAGTTATCGATCATGAGGCGATAGTCGCACTTCACATGGAACATATCGCCGCCATACGCCCATTCGTCGCTTACCGCCCATTCCAGGTGAGGAATCAACGATTCGTCTGCTTTATCGGGGTTGCCAGGCCATACCCAGATGAAGCCGTATTTTTCTACTACAGGGTAACTTTTAATGCAGGGAAAACCGCCAACTCGCTGCATGGGCATGGAAACGGTTTTACCATCGCAGCCCATTGCTAAACCGTGATAACCACATACAAGATTACCGTTTTCAACAAACCCCAACGACAGGGCTGCACCGCGATGAGGGCAGAAATCTTCTACCGCCGCGACCTTGCCTTCAGCACCCCGATAAAAAGCAATTCGTTCGCCACAAATCTGACGGCCCAGGGGCTTGTCATTGATTTCGTTGGGCATACAGGCAACATACCACGTGTTCTTGATAAACATACCGGCCTCGCTGAGTTAAATGAGAGAGAAGCAGCTGAAAGCATTCTGATTAACGTTCAGTACACTGAACCTGGAAATATTTTACTCTCAAGCTAACGCTACACAACACGGGTTTACCCTAGTTCTCTGTATCTTCTTCAATAACAGGTGCAGACGACGCCGATTTAGCCGGGACAAAAGGCGCACGGCTTTGCGAGTTATTAATATGCACCAGTTTTTGCAAAAGCGCCATGAATTGCTCTTCCTCATGCTCGCTAAACCCGTCGAACAGACGGTTGTGTAATCGGCCAATTCCATCGACGGTTTGCTGTAACAAGGCTTCACCCTGTTTGGTAAGAAATAATTTCCGCTGGCGCCGATTGTTTGGATCAAGGTCGCGTGTAAGCAATTTTTTCTCGGCCAGCCGTCCGGCAACACTGGCTGCCGTTGACGTGTCCATGGCTACCAAACCCGCAAGGGATACTTGATCAATACCCGGGAATGCTTTCAAGGTACGCAAAATTGCATATTGAACGGGCGTTACCATTTCCCCAAGCTCATCGTGGAAAATTGACGCAGCAATTTGATGAGCGCGCCGCAACAAGTGGCCCGGCTGGGCATAAAGTTCGGCAAGATATTGATCGGTAGACGGATAGCTCATAATGATGAAAAGCAAACACTGAAAACTATTTCAAACTTGAATCTTACCTGAACGCAACGCTGCCTGTGGCGAAATCAACTTGCACAATCACATACAATTCACAATCTCTGGTTTGCACCACAAGCCAACACACCACGCACTGATCACAATTAGCTATGCAGAAAACTGATCACGCTTCGCACACCCCCATGATGCTGCAATACCTGCGCCTGAAAGAAGAGGCCGGACATCACCTGCTGTTCTACCGCATGGGCGATTTCTACGAAATGTTCTACGAAGACGCCGAGCGCGCAGCCAGACTGCTTAACCTAACGCTAACCAAGCGCGGCACA
>NZLH01000085.1 GCA_002694155.1 Pusillimonas sp.
ACCGTTTTGGTTTTACTGCTTGTTGCGATAAGAAAACCCTTGTTAACACATTACAGCCTTATCGTATTGTTTTTATGCGCTATCGGTATTTACCTTATTCAAACAGGTTTATGGCAAGAAATTTCAATTCTGGAACGTTTTTTCTACCTGATAGAAACACAAAGCTTCGGGGAAAGAGACCGCTTTATTTACGAATCAGTAAACTTATTAAAAGAACAACCCATTTGTCTGTTGAGTGGTTGCGGGTTGAATTATTTTCAAAACCACTATGGCAATACTTTTGGCCTGTATCCGCATAACTCAATTATTGAACTTATTATCAGTTATGGTGCCATCATTGGAACTGGCTTGGCTTTTTTAACGCTGAAAGGCATTTGGAAGGCTTATCGCAGTGAACAGGGCAAAGAAAGCTTCATTTTCTACTTTGCGTTGTACTTATTCATTCTCTCTCTAAAAAGCGGCTCTCTGGTCAGCATAACGACTTTACCCGTTATGCTGGTATTCGCTTTTGTGGCGTGCCATAAACCAATAAAGAGTCTCTGAATGCAGGAATTGCTTCGTTCCACACGCATTGTATTAGTAGGTATGGCTCCCTCCCAAGCCATACCAATTCTTGGCTCTCTTCTTATTACGCGGCTCTATCTGCCAGATGCCTTTGGCATTTTCGCTGCATGGGTAGGCATGACCTATGTCGCGGCCATATTACTAACGGGCCGCCTTGAAATGGCGCTGGCTATCGTGCCCGATGGTGCAAAACGCCGCTATGGCGTACTTGCCACTACTCTTACCGCGCTCGTATCCTCAACACTACTTTTTATGGTCGTGGCAGTGTTAGTGACTGGCTGGCCCAACTTGTTTCCCAGCATACCCACCTCGCTAATCTGGCTCTTTATACCCGCTTCACTCTCAATTGCCATTTCACAAATTTGGCAAAATTGGGCTGCGGCCAATGGCGCCTACAAAATACTTTCGAAAATGCGTGTATCGCTGGCACTGTGCGTAACAGCGCTACAGATTGTGGTAGGGTATTTTTTACCAACCGCTCTTGCCCTTGCCCTCACATACGTAGTGGGTACATGTGTTGGCTGTTTAATAAGTATCAAACTATTGCCGTTACATTTTGAGGGAAACCCTTCAATACGACAACTGATATCTCAGGTCATATCGTTTTTCCGCAGCCAAAAAAGTTTCCCTAAATTTGCGCTGCCCGCCGGAGTTATTAATTCGGCCTCGTCCCAACTTCCTGTGATTTTCATTGCAAGTAAATTTGGCGTTGAAGCGAGCGGCCTTTATGCCTTGGCTACCCGGGTATTGGGCGCGCCTATTGGTTTAATGGGCAAAGCCGTTCTGGATGTTTTTAAACGCACAGCCTCAAAAGAATTTAGAGAACAAGGGCATTGTCGAAAGACCTACCGGGAAACATTTCTAATTTTGGGACTATGTGCGCTTGCATTGGCAATTGGGGTTATATGGCTAGCCGAGCCTGCGTTTGGCTGGTTATTTGGCCGTGCCTGGAAAGATGCCGGCACAATTGCAGTTTGGCTAATGCCATTATTCGCACTGCGCTTCATGGCAAGTCCACTTAGCTATGTTTTCTATATAGCGAACAAACAAGGTATTGAGCTGATCTGGCAGTGTATTTTGCTCATGACGACCGTTGCCAGTTTCACCTTCTCGACTTCGTTCGAACAGAGCATTGATTTTTACGTTGCAGGGTACGGTACTTTGTATGTGGTGTACTTGGTATTGTCGTATCAATACAGCAAAGGCTTCGGCGGCTGGAATCACAACATCCATTAAGGCCTTGGCACTGAGCGAATACGTTACCCTTGCCGGCCTGTAGCCCGTGCCATCACCAACGCCAACGCATCACACGTTTGCTGAATATGCTCCAAACGCAACGTGGGATGCACCAAAAACATCAAACTTGTTTCCCCCAATACTTTGGCAACGGGCAATCGTTCTTGCGGCCGAAAAGTCGTATTATCAAAGGCTTTTTCCAAATACACTTCAGAGCATGAACCAGAATAGGCAGGGACACCCTGCGCAATCAACTCTTGCAAAACACGGTCACGCGACCATCCCGGGGCTAACTTTTCCGGCTGCACAAACACATAACACTTATAGGCCGCATGATGCACATGGGCCGGTACAGACGGTACGCGCAACCCAGGCAAACCTTTTGCCACAGCCCAAATTTTTTGCGCATACGCGAGCCGCTTTTCATTCCAGCCTGCCATGCGTTTTAATTGAATCCGTCCAATTGCCGCCTGCATTTCAGTCATACGCCAATTGGTGCCAAACGATTCATGCAACCAACGAAACCCCGGAGGATGCTCCCGCTCATAAACGGCATCCCAAGACTTTCCATGGTCTTTGTAAGCCCACATTCGTTTCCACAAAGCAGTATCGGAAGTGGTCACCATGCCGCCCTCTCCGCCCGTTGTCATGATTTTGTCTTGGCAAAAAGACCACGCCCCCACATGACCAATCGACCCAACAGATTGACCTTTATATTTTGCGCCATGCGCTTGAGCGCAATCTTCAATGACCCATAATCCAGCCTTTTGTGCCAGCGCCATAATAGGGCCCATCTCGCAAGGCCAACCCGCCAAATGCACACAAATGATCGCTTTAGTTCGCGGGCTCAGCACCCTTTGTATCGTCTCTGCAGTTAGATTCTGAGAGTCGGGATCAATATCGGCAAAAACCGGCACTGCACCCGCATTCACAATTGAAGATACCGAAGCCAGAAATGTTCGCGGTGTAACTACGACCTCGTCACCAGGGCCGACCCCCAACCCCTTCAAAGCCAAATCCAAGGCCACCGTGCCATTCGCAACTGCTACCGCATGCTCAACACCTACCCACTGGGCAAACTCGCGCTCAAAATTGCGACCCTCCTGGCCTGTCCAGTAATTAACACGATTCGACAACAAAACCTGTTGAACCGCCAGCGCTTCCTCTTCAGTAAAGCTTGGCCACGGAGGAAAATTTGTACTCAACACATTGTTTCTCTTAATGTCTAAACGAGTGAGCGAGCGGGGTTACCCACCACCGTTGTCTTCTCGGCTACAGGTTTTAATACAACCGCACCGGCCCCCACCACAGCCCAGGCGCCAATCACAATATTTTGCTTCACGACCGCGCCCGCGCCTATCCAGACACCTTGGCCTACGGTTACGGCACCAGACAGATGCGCACCGGGGCTAACGTGCACCGCATCGGCCAACGCGCAATCGTGGTCAACAGTTGCTCCGGTATTCACAATACACGCGTGTCCTACTGACGCATCGATATTGATTGCCGCGCAAGGCATTACTACTGACCCCACGCCAAGACTCGCATAACCACTTATTTGCGCTGAGGGATGCACAATGCTAACCAAAGGCGCATTACCAGCCAAAAGCTTTTCATGAAACTCCCAACGGGTGCGGCAATCACCGATTGACACCAATACACCATCGTACTCAGAACCACGTGACAACAAGGCCTCGGAATTGCCCACTATCGGCCAAGCCCCATGGCCGGCTCTTGCCGGCCAACAATCGTCAAAAAATTCAATGCGTTCCCAGCCACACTGACCGGCCAAATCGGCCACTACCTTTCCATGGCCACTGGCCCCCAGCAGTGCCAAGCGCTTCATCGAGAATTCCCTTTAAATTTGGACATCGTGGCCTCACCTTTTGCCGTTATTCCTTCACGCTGTATTACTTTACGAACCGTTAACCACAAAATACGCAAGTCCAGCCAAAGCGAATGATGATCAACATACCAAACATCCAACTCAAACCGCTCTTCCCAACTTAAAGCATTACGGCCATTTACCTGTGCCCACCCTGTAATACCGGGGCGTACTTCGTGGCGACGCGCCTGAAAAGACGAATACAAAGGCAAATACTCCATTAGTAGGGGGCGCGGCCCAACCAGGCTCATATCACCTTTGAGCACATTCCATAACTCTGGTAACTCATCTAAACTAGACGCACGCAAGAAACGTCCAAACCCCGTCAAGCGAAGCGCGTCGGGCAAAAGCTCACCCTTTGCATCTCGGGCATTCGTCATGGTTCTGAACTTATACATGGTAAAAGGCTTGCCGCCCAAGCCAGGCCGAACCTGGCTGAACAATACCGGCTTGCCCAAAGCCAAGCGCACCCAAACCGCCAGCACCGCACCGGGCAATGCCAGCAACAATAAGAGTATCAACGCTGCAACAATGTCAAATCCGCGCTTCATGTATCCTCGGGAACTAGAATATCCGCATATTGCCGCGCCAGCGTTCGATATTGCCGATTAGCCAGAAGCCATTCGCGACCTTTGTTACCCATCGCTTCGCGTTCGGGCGCCCCCATGTCTGCATAGCGTTTTATTTCATCAGCCAATGCACCTACATTACCGGCAGGCACGAACGACCCACACTGGGCTTCGTTAATCATGGACGGATACCCCGTATAGGAAGCAACCACCGGTTTTCCTGCCAGCATGTAGTCGATAACCTTGTTCAGCGATTGCCCATAAGCCCATACCTCGGAAACATGCACCGAGAAGTACACAACGTCGCAATAGCCAAGCACCGACGAAACCTGATCTTTTGGAACCTTGGGCGCAAAAGTAATATTAGGCAAGGAACCATACTCGGCCTCGTAAGCCTTACGTAAGTCACCATCCCCCACCAGCAAAAAATGAATATGCGGTTGATCTTGCAACGATCTGGCGCACAGCAAAAACGTATCCAAGGCGTTCGCGATGCCCATGCTACCCACATGCGCGACGACAAACTTTCCTTGTGGTATCCATTTCAATCGGTAATCTTCAGGTAATGGCGGCGGCACAGCAAGTGCCGTTTCGTCCACCCCCATAGGAACACAATGCACGGGCCGAGGGTAACCCAGCACTTTAGTAACATGCGCCTGCAAATTTGGCATGGTGCCCACAACCTCGTCTGCATGCTTGTAGGCCAGTTTTTCAATAAACCCCAATGCCAGTACAAACGGGTTCCAGCGACTAAAACCCCCCTCTTCCACAATCGTTAGCGGCCAGATATCGCGAATTTCCACAACAAGACGACAACCGAACCACTTGCGCCACCAAAACCCATTCAGTACGGTTAGTAACGAAAGGCTGGAAACAACCACCACATCGGGCCGGGGCAACGAACTCTTGGGAAAACGCAACAAACGCCATTCAAAATCAAACCAGCTCAGTACGCGCCGCATCGACTTCGCAACGCCGTATTTCATCGTGCGCAACCAGCAAAGCTGCAGGCCATCCACTTTTTCTATTTTGTAGGGGGAATCCAGCCTGGGAACGTCGGCCAGTTTGTTCGAGTCTGACGTAATAATGACACAGTTATATCCCAACTTCGCCAATTCACGCATAATTAAATAGCCCCGCCCGCCTGCACTCGCCTTGGCAGGAGGCGACACATACTTCGATACATACCAAATACAAGGTTTCATAAAAAGCCTGAGTCCTGCCAATTAGTACAAGCGCGGAATGCGGTTCACTACCTTAATGACCTCTTGAAAATCCAAACCTACGGCATCCAGATACCATTTGATATTAGGATAACGCGGGGTGTTTTCCTCTTGAACCAACGCCAGCGCTTCGTCGCGGCTGATATCGCCCTCACGAATTTGGTTGCTGCGGAACGTGTCGTGCTCGGTAAAGCCAGCAACGGTGTAGTAAATATAGTTGTAGAACGCGGCGGTGCCGTCACCAATGCGCCAAGTGGTTTGGGTATCAGGCGCACGCTCCCAATCGTACTGGTCTAAGGTATCTTCAATTAACCGCTCATCCCAACGCCAGTAATCGAATATATGGTAGTAGTCGGTTTTCTTCGTGAAGCTTCGGTAATACTCGCCCGATAAGGTATCCCATAAGGAACTGTTGAAGTAGCCAGGACTTTGCAACATGGCTTTCAAGCGTAAATATTGGTATCGAAGTTGTTTCATCGCGCCATGGCTGTATACGCGTTTCTCTTCAAAATTGGGTGGAATACCCAGAAACCCTGCTTTGAAATGCGTGACCTCTAAAGGGTTGATACCCCACAAGTTCAAGCTAATACCGGTTTGCTGTTTAATGGTTTCAATATGTCGAAAGAAGTGCTTATCGCCCGCCGTTAAAATACTGATCATGCCTAAATGGGGCGACTTCAACCACGCCTGTAAATTCATTCGAATATTGCGCCGCTTTTTGGCAATGTCATCGGCCACAATAATATTTTCCACTCCTAGCTCGGCGCACATGC
>NZLH01000086.1 GCA_002694155.1 Pusillimonas sp.
CGCCTTACACGCGTGTTGCATGCGGCTGTTGAACAACAACCGCCGCCGCGTAAAGGTATTTTCAGGCCTAAAATGCGCTATGCCCACCAGGGGGGGCAAAATCCACCCCTTATTATTGTTCATGGCAATGCGCTCGATGCCATTCCCGACTCTTATCGTCGTTACCTGGAAACGCGCTTTCGCAGCGAATTCAAGTTAGATGGCACACCGTTGCGCATTGAGTTCAAATCTTCGCAAAATCCGTATATTCAACAAGGTGCCAAGTGAGTCGTTTCTGGAGTGATCACGTTTCCGCTCTGTCGCCTTACGTGCCGGGCGAACAGCCACGCGTGGCCGATCTTTTGAAACTGAATACGAACGAGCATCCTTGGGGGCCATCGCCCAAAGCGTTGGCTGCCATAAAAGATGCCGCGAACAATCGCTTGCGTTTGTATCCTGATCCGCAAGCAATAGCCTTGCGCGAAGCATTGGCCCAACACCATGGGGTGTTGCCCCAAAATATTTTTGTTGGTAACGGTTCCGATGAGGTGCTGGCGCACGTATTCAATGCCTTGTTCAAACGACAAGGCTTACCTTTGCGTATGCCCGATATTACCTATAGTTTTTATCGCAGCTATTGCAAACTATTTGGTATTACGCCGGCACTTGTCCCGTTAACGGAAGATTTGTCGATTAATCCTGATCACTATTTGCCTGAAGCCGGCTCGCCTCCGGTTGCGGGCATTATTTTTGCCAACCCTAACGCCCCCACGGGCAGGGCATTATCGCTGCAAGATATCGCACGTATTGCTAAAGCAAACCCAGATATTCCCGTCGTGGTAGATGAAGCGTATGTTGACTTCGGCGCCGAGTCGTCAATTTCCCTGTTGAAGCAATACGACAATATTGTCGCCATTCACACATTTTCCAAGTCGCGTGCACTGGCAGGTTTGCGGGTAGGTTATGCCGTTGCAAGCCCGGCAATTGTCGAAGGGTTGATGCGGGTTAAAGACAGTTTTAATTCTTATCCACTTGACTCGCTGGCCCTGGCTGGCGCCGTTGCGTCAGTGCACGATAACGATTACTTTCGGGATGCATGTAACGCAGTCATTGAAGCCCGCGAAAGCTTGACCCGCAATTTAACTGAACTGGGGTTCAACGTTTTGCCCAGTTCCGCCAATTTCGTTTTTGTAACGCACCCGAACCACGATGCTGGCAACTTGTTTACAGCGTTGCGCCAACAGCATATTCTTGTAAGACATTTTTCGCTTGACCGTATTCAGCAGTACTTGCGTATATCGGTGGGTACGCCTGCCGACAACGACCGTTTGTGCAAGGTGTTGAAAACAATTATTACAACCTCTTTACCGTAGTCGGCATAGCGATTTACGGGAAAACCCTGTACAGTTACAGCTTGCGGTATTTCTATAACAACACAATTGGAGTAAAGCCAATGAGCAACAAAGGGCAAACATTACAAGACCCGTTTTTAAACGCACTTCGTAAAGAGCACGTGCCTGTTTCTATTTATCTGGTAAACGGCATCAAACTGCAAGGTCAGGTTGAATCATTCGATCAGTACGTTGTGCTGCTGCGTAATACCGTCACGCAAATGGTTTATAAGCATGCTATTTCCACCGTGGTTCCGGCTCGCCCGGTTAACTTGCAGGTTGACGATACTGCCGCTGAATAAGTCTGTTTTTTCTGTTGGGCTTCGTAAAACTCGCCAGGCACAGTGTGCAGGCGGGTTTTCGTTTGTTTAGGATTGAATGAAAGCGTTAATTATCAGTGTTGATTTGGGTAACCCGGATTTCCAGGCCCATTCAGATGAATTCGTTATGTTGGCCGAAGGGGCCGGCGCCGAGATTGTGGGCCATTTGGTGGCCCGTCGCCAAAGGCCCGATGCGGCTTACTTTATAGGTAAAGGCAAATTAGAAGAGGCTGCATTATTAGCCGATTCGACCGGTGCGGAAATTATTTTGTTCGACCAGCCGCTGTCGCCGGCGCAGCAACGTAATATCGAGCGCGCGCTAAAGCTTCGTGTTATCGATCGGGTGGCACTGATTCTGGATATTTTTGCGCTGCGCGCACAAAGCCATGAAGGCAAGTTGCAGGTAGAGTTGGCCCAGCTTCAGCATTTGGTTACGCGTTTAACGCGTATGTGGACCCACCTTGAGCGTCAGCGCGGTGGTATTGGTATGCGTGGCCCGGGTGAGTCTCAGCTTGAAATGGACAAGCGCATGATTGGTGCCAAGGTCAATCTATTGAAAGAGCGCTTGGCCAAAGCGCAAAAACAGCGCAGCACGCAACGGCGTGCGCGCACCCGGCGCGGCACCATGTCGGTTTCATTAGTGGGCTACACCAATGCGGGCAAGTCTACGTTATTTAACGCCTTAACACGGGCCGGTGCCTACGAGGCTGATCAGCTCTTTGCTACGCTCGACACCACCACGCGTAAACTTTGGATCGATGGGTTCGGTCAGGTCGTGGTGTCGGACACGGTTGGTTTTATACGTGATCTGCCACCCACACTTATTGCCGCTTTTCGCGCCACACTGGAAGAAACTGTGCAGGCAGATTTACTGCTGCATGTTGTTGATGCAGCCAGCCCGCAGCGCGATGAACAAATTGCCGAAGTGCACAAGGTGCTAGCAGACATAGGAGCAGGGGATATTCCCCGTATTCTTGTCTACAATAAAATCGATGCAGCAGGTTATGAACCGCGGGTAGAACGCGACGAACATGGTACCATTGTGCGGGTGTTCGTTAGTGCACTTACGCGGGCAGGTCTTGATGGCCTGCGCCAGGCTATCGTTGAATCAGGTCAAGTCGCAGGAAACAATGCGTTTAATGTCGAAAATATTTAATTTGAACGACCCTGGCTGGGGTCGTGGTAAGGGCGATGATAATGATTCATCGCAGCCTAATAACCAGAATCGTCCGGGTAACAACCAGGGCAATAACGGCGGCCCCCCCGATCTCGACGAGGTTTGGCGCGATTTCAACGGCAAAATTGGCTCGTTGTTTGGCCGCAAGCGTCGTGGCGGCGGTAATATGGGCGGTGGTGGTAACGGTGGAAGTCCCGTTCAGCTGCCTAAAGGCTCGCCCAAATTATTCGTGTTTATTGCCATTGTGCTGGTGGGCTTGTGGCTTTCCAGCGGCTTTATTATTGTGCAAGAAGGCCAGGTTGCGGTGGTGACCAAGTTTGGTAAATACACCAAAACGCTGAACCCTGGCTTGCAGTGGCATATGCCTTATCCCATTGAAGAAGCCCAACCTGTGAACATTTCGCAGTTGCGTACTTTTGAAGTAGGTTACCGGGGCAGCGTCAGCAACAAGGTGCTTAATGAATCCCTTATGCTAACCACCGACGAAAACATCGTTGATGTGCAGTATGTGGTGCAGTATCGTCTTATGCCCGAGGGTGCGCCCGATTATCTTTTTGAAACGGTCGACCCCGATGACTCGGTTCGCCAGGCTGCCGAAACAGCAATGCGTGAAGTGGTGGGCCAGCGCCCTATGGACGTCGTTTTGTACTCCGGTCGTACGGAAATTGCCAATAGCGTTCAACAGAGTACGCAGGATATTCTTGATCGCTACAAAACCGGTGTGCAGGTTAGTACCGTAGCCATTCAGAACGTTCAGCCGCCCGAGCAAGTGCAGGCCGCGTTCGACGACGCAGTTAAGGCCGGGCAAGACCGCGAACGTTTAATTAATGAAGGTAGCGCTTACGCCAGCCGAATCATTCCGGAAGCGGAAGGGCGTGCCGACCGCATGGTGTTCGACGCCCAAGGTTATGTTGCGCAGGTTGTCGGTGAAGCGCAGGGTGACACGGCCCGCTTCGCCGCCATTGAAACAGAGTTCGCCAAGGCACCGCAAGTTACGCGTGAACGTATGTATCTGGCTACCATGCAAACCATTCTTGAAAACACGTCGAAAATACTTATCGATAATCAGTCGGCCAGCAATATGTTGTATTTGCCTCTCGATAAAATCATGCAGCAGGCTTCACGCAGTGGATCAGGTGCCTCATCGCCTGATCCGGCGGCAGGTATGGCGGCAGGCTCAAGCAGCCAATCATCCTCAGGGGGAAGCGCCGGCTCATCCGGTAGTGCTTCCAATAGCGGGGGGCGTAATGCCTCTGGGGGGGATACCCCCTACAGCAATTCGTCGAATTTGCTGACAAGCCCGTATTCGTCACGCTAAGGAGGCCACCCCATGCCACGTTTTTTCCCGTATCTGGTTGGTCTGGTCATTTTGTTGGCCGTGGCCTCTTCTTGTGTATTCATTGTGCGTGAACGCGATGCCGCCCTGGTGTTTGCCTTGGGTGAGGTGCGCGACACCATTACTGAACCTGGGTTGTATTTCAAATTACCCCCACCTTTTGAGAACGTCGTTCGCCTCGATAAACGTCTTCAAACGATCGAATCGCGTGACCCCGAACGTATTCAAACAGCCGAAAAGAAAAATCTGCTGATAGATTCTTACGCCAAATGGCGCATTAGCGATCCGCGCCAGTACTACGTAACGTTCGGTATTAATAAAGCGGCTGCCGAAGAGCGCCTTAGTGCACAAATTCGCGACGCCTTGAACGCTGCCGTTAACGTACGTACCGTGAAGCAGGTGGTGTCCAGCGAACGTAGCGACATCATGAACGAGATTCTGGCGAACGTGGCACGTCGTGCAGCGCCATTAGGGGTCGATGTTGTCGATGTGCGTCTTATCCGTATCGATTTCTCGCCAGAAATTTCTGAGTCGGTTTATCGCCGTATGGAAGCCGAGCGTAAAGAAGAAGCCAACCGCTTGCGTGCCACCGGTTCTGCGGAAAGCGAACGGATTCGTGCTCAGGCCGATCGCGAGCGTGAAGAAATTCTGGCCAAGGCCTATGCTGACGCCCAAGATATTCGCGGTAAAGGCGATGCCGATGCGGCTTCAATTTACTCTGAAACCTACGGCAAGAATCCTGACTTCTACAGCTTCTATCGAAGCCTGGAAAGCTATCGTTCTGCGTTCTCTAACAAAAACGATACGCTTGTTATCAGCCCGAACACCGATTTCTTCCGGTTTTGGGGTAACCTTCAGGGCGAACCGGCACAAGAAGGGGTGGGCAGCCGTTAAGGCGGTCGCCCGCGTCTTCTGACACGGTCTTCACTTTGAAAAATGGTCTCAACACGCTACAATACGCCGTAAGTTGAAATACCATCCGCAAGCGACTTGGCGGGCTTACGCCCCAAGTCGCTTTTTGTTTGATTAACGCATACCCAGGTTCATCAGGGTTCAAAAATGTCCAAATGGTTATTGCCAGAAAACCTGGCCGATATCCTTCCTGCAGAAGCACGTCGTATCGAAGAATTGCGCCGCGAGCTACTCGATTTATACCGTTCTTATGGATTCGAACTGGTGGCGCCGCCGTTGGTAGAGTACCTTGATTCCTTATTGTCAGGATCCGGTACCGACTTAAACTTGCGCACCTGTAAGTTGGTCGATCAGCTTTCGGGGCGTACGTTGGGCGTTCGGGCCGACATCACACCCCAGGTTTCCCGTATAGACGCGCACTTGCTGAACCGAGCTGGCGTAACGCGTTTGTGTTACTGCGGTACGGTATTGCACGCTCGCCCGGCCGATCTTTTATCAGATCGCGAGCTATTGCAAATTGGTGCCGAAGTATTCGGGCATGAAGGGGTTGAAGCCGATATTCAGATTATTCAAATGGCCCTTGAAAGTGTGCAGCGTGCCGGCGTGCCGCGTCCGCGTCTTGACTTGGGTCATCCTGGTATTTTCCGCGCCATCGTGGCGGCTGATCCGGCATTGGCCGAAATAGAGGCCGAGCTCTCAGAGTGTGTTGCTGCGAAGGATCAATCGGGGATTCAGGCCTTGTGTGAACAGGCCGGCCCAGTACGTGCCGATATTGTGGAAGCCTTGCAAACATTACCTGGTTTGTATGGTGGGGTAGCCGTACTTGAAAAAGCGCTACATAACTTGCCGTCGTTGCCTGCCATTCAAAAGGCAGTGGAAGATTTGCAATCACTGATTCAAGCGTTGCCCGATTACGAGTTCAGTGTCGACCTGGCCGATATAGGTACAGGTTACGCGTACCACACCGGCGTGGTGTTTGCCGTGTACGCACAGGGTTGGCACAACGCCGTGGTGCGTGGCGGGCGTTACGACGGCGTGGGTAAAGTCTTTGGTCGGGCTCGTCCGGCCACAGGTTTTAGTCTCGATTTACGCAAGTTGTCATCCGGGTTGGCGCCTACGCCTTTGGCAAGTGCTATTCAGGCCCCGTGGGGAACTGATGCCGCCTTGGTTCAAGCCATTCGTCAATTACGCGAATCAGGCGAAATTGTGGTGCAAGTATTGCCCGGGCAGCCACACTCAATCGACGAATTCAATATCGATCGAGAGTTAGTACTAAATAACGGGCAGTGGCAGGTACAGCCTGTTTAAGCCAAGGTAGTTACAGGGTGCCGCCAAGCGAAGTGTTAAAGCGGCACAAAGTTTAATTTTCAAGCCAACAAGGCTTTTATTTCATTAAGCAACATGAGCAAGAATATCGTGGTAATCGGCACCCAATGGGGTGACGAAGGCAAAGGAAAAATAGTCGATTGGCTGGCCGAGTCGGCCAATGGCGTGGTGCGTTTCCAGGGTGGGCACAATGCAGGCCACACTTTATGGATTAACGGTACCAAAACCATTTTGCGCCTTATTCCCTCTGGAATTATGCATGCCGGCGTAACTTGCTACATTGGTAATGGGGTTGTGCTGTCGCCCGATGCTTTGCTTAAAGAAATTGGCGAGCTCGAAGAGGCCGGCATCGACGTGCGTTCGCGCCTTCAAATATCCTGGTCGTGTCCGCTTATATTGCCCTACCACATTGCTATTGACCAAGCGCGCGAAAAACGTAAGGGCGATGGCAAAATTGGTACCACCGGCCGGGGTATTGGCCCGGCTTATGAAGATAAGGTGGCTCGCCGTGCCATTCGCGTACAAGATCTTTACGACTTAACGGTGTTTGATGCCAAGCTAGAGGAAGCGCTTGATTACCACAACTTTGTGCTTACGCAGTATCTTGGAGCAGAGGCGGTTGCGGTCAATGAGGTACGTGATCAGGCCTTGGCGCTGGGCGAGCAAATTAAACCCATGGTGGCCGACGTGTCGGCTAACCTGCACACTGCTCAGAAAGCCGGTCAAACATTGTTGTTCGAGGGCGCGCAGGGCGCTTTGTTGGATATTGACCATGGTACTTATCCTTTCGTCACCAGCAGCAACTGTATTGCTGGTGCGGCGGCGGCAGGTGCCGGTGTGGGCCCGCAATCGCTAAACTATGTTCTGGGCATTGCCAAGGCGTACACCACGCGTGTTGGGTCCGGTCCATTCCCTACTGAATTACATGACGATATTGGGTCGCATCTGGCTAAAGTAGGTCACGAATTTGGTTCGGTTACCGGTCGCCCGCGTCGTTGTGGCTGGTTCGACGGCGCAGCCATGAAACGTTCGGTCATGATTAACGGTATTTCTGGTTTGTGCGTTACCAAGCTCGACGTGCTTGATGGCCTGGAAACCATTCGTATTGGCGTTGGTTATCGCTATAAAGGCCAGTTCCTTGACGCCTTGCCTCCTGGCGCTCAAGCCGCAACGGAAGCTGAACCCGTGCTAGAGGAAATGCCCGGTTGGCAAGACTCGACCGTGGGCATTACCCAGTACGATCAG
>NZLH01000087.1 GCA_002694155.1 Pusillimonas sp.
CCGCGCGCCACAAATGGTTCGGCCACATAGCTATAAAACGACTTATCGCCCTTATGCCAATAACCGCCATGAATAAAAATTAATGTGGGGGCATGCAGGCCATTTTCGGCCGGAAAACAGTCGAGTGTGCCACGGCTACCATGCCCGTATGAGACGTCCAGCAGGCAACGCGCCTTTTCCCGAAACGCAGCACTACGCTCACCCCAGGCCGGTCGGTAATTCACCTCTGCCCTCAAAACATCTAGCCCGTAGCCGTTCTGGTCGTACTCAATCTTGTTAACAGTCACTTTTTTGTTTTTCCTTCACACTTAATTGGGCTATCTTGCGCTTGGCACGCGCCGCGTTTTCATGAAGTCTTCAAACGACTGGCCACGCATCATGGCGTATACCTCTAAATTGGTTTTTTTCACCACACGCGCAAACTTTTCCAGCACAAAGAAATTTACACCGTGCTGCACCAGCCCCAGCCAGTCTTCATTCCGAATTAACGTTTTTTCTTCGTCGGTTAAACCCGCTTCGGTCATTAAAGCATCAGGGTCTTGCAAATAGCGTTCACGCCATTCCGCTTTGATCATGTTCCAGAAGAACCGATTAATATTCAAACGACGGTTGCAGGTGCGAATGTCGAACGCATACGTGCCTTCGATGTTTTCAATGCCTTTTAGTTGTGGATTCATGACTCGCCCCCTTAAACCGTAACGCTTTGATTCGACGCAACCGCAGACGAAGTGGTTTCTTCTTCACCCTCGTACACCACGACCGTCATGGCCGTGGTGGTGGCCAGATAATAGTTTTGATGAATCTTGCAAATTTTTTCGGGCATGGCACCGCGCATGGCCAGCCACATAATTTGCTCCACACTTTCCGCGCCACCCAAGCGAACATAATCGGCGTGGGTCAACTCTGTGAGTTTTTCAGGGTTGTGCTGCAAAAGTGCCAGGAACTCCTGATCCCACTCTTCATTGTTAAAGCCCGTACGCTCGCCATGAATTTGATGTGACAAACCGCCGGTTCCCACGACGACCACCCGCAAATCTTCCGGGTAAGACTCAATCGAACGACGCAATGCCTTGCCCAGCTTATAGCAGCGGCGCGGTGTAGGCAGCGGATACTGCAACACATTCACCGCAATGGGTACCACCACACCGGGCCAGTCGGGCTCGTGGGGCCACATAAGGGGCAGCGGCGACGCGCAACCGTGGTCAATCGGTTTGTTTTGGGTAATAGTGAGGTCGAACTCATCGTTCACCAGCGATTCGGCAATATGCGCCTGCAAATCGACATTGCCGCGAATGTGCGGCAAATTGCGCAAACCTGCGCCCTCGTCGGCAATGGGGAAACGTTCACCCACCCCCAGCGTAAACGTGGGATACATGTCGAAGAAAAAGGTGGTGGCGTGATCGTTGTAGATGAACACCAGGACGTCGGCCTTGTTGTCTTCAAGCCATTTGGCAACGGGTTTATAACCATCAAACAAGGGCTTCCAGGCCGGGTCTTCCTGCTTGCCCTTGTCGTAAGCAACGCCAATAGTGGGTACGTGCGACGTACCAATACAACCAATAATCTTCGCCATGACTATTCCTGCCGAAAGAGAGTTTTCCTAAAGATCCATTCTACTTTTGGGATCCAAAATTAGCAATTATTTTTTATTAATCTGGTATAAATACTAGTTTGGGATCCCAAATAGGATTCCATATAATGGTTTAGAACCTCTTTAACTCCAGGCTTTCTTTATTTATATCGGATCATGAACACTCACTCAACCGTTGTTGTTCAACTGCGGGAAATGGTGCTTAGCGGCGCGCTGGCGCCCGGCGAGCGCGTAACCGAGGCCGAACTGGCAACCCGCCTGGGCGTTTCCCGCACGCCAGTTCGCCAGGCTCTGCCCGCTTTGGCGCAAGAGGGATTGCTGGTGTCCGCAGGCAAACGAGGCTACTCCGTTCGCGCCTTTACCACCCAGAACAGCATCGAAGCAGTGCGTGTTCGCGCCCTGCTTGAAGGCTTCGCGGCCCGTCATGTAGCAGAAAAAGGCGTATCAGCCACCGTGCTGTCGGCCCTTAAAGCCTGCCTCGCCGAAGGCGATGCTTTGTTCACGCAACGGCAAATACAAGACGACGACGAACTGCGTTATGCACAAATGAATGCTCGGTTCCATGCGCTGATAACGGAAGCGGCCAATATGCCGCTTCTTGAAAACCTGACTGAACGCTGCAATGTGGTACCGTTCACTGCACCCTTAAGCGTTGCCTTTTCAAATACCAATAAAGAGCGCATGTTCGACTTTCTGTTTTATGCCCATCGGCAGCACCACGCCATTGTGGATGCCATTGAAGCCGGCCAGGGCGACCGCGCCGAATTTTTATTTCGCGAACATGCACATACGCAGGAACAAAGCTTGATGATGAATAATGGTTAGAACGGAATATCGTCGTCCATATCAGCCAGATTCGCTGCTGGTGCCGCTTGAGGCGCCGCCGGGCGTGGCTGCTGTTGAGCCGGGCGCTGGGCGCGCGGGCTGCTTTCACCACCAAAATCGCTACTGGAATCACCGCTGTCGCGCCCACCCAGCATTTGCATTTGTTCGGCCACAATTTCGGTGCTGTAACGATCAGCGCCGGTTTCTTTGTCTTGAAATTTGCGGGTTTTGATGCGGCCTTCTACATAAACCGCGCGACCCTTGCGCAGGTATTCGCCGGCGATTTCGGCCAGGCGGTTGTAGAACACCACACGGTGCCATTCCGTTTCTTCGCGTTTTTCACCCGAATTGCGGTCTTTCCATTGCGAAGTGGTAGCCAGCGAAATATTGCAAATTGCCACGCCATCGGGGCTGTAACGTACTTCGGGGTCGCGCCCCAGGTTGCCCACCAGAATTACTTTGTTTACTGAAGCCATTTATTCACCCCCAATCAATAAAATTCGTTCACGTTCATTATCGTTCAATTCAAAGCCGGAAAATCAACTAGCCCGAAGAACTACCAAGGCATATTTTTATCCCGCTCAGGCATCTTTCAAGGGCTGCATGCCACGCGCCACCCCATACCAAATCAGCGCCAGTACCGCGCACACCAGGAACACATAAGGTGCCCCTGCGTATGTAATGACCAAGCCGCCCAGTGACGCGCCGATAAACACGCCCAAGGCCTGCGACATGTTGTAAAAGCCCAGCGCCAATCCTTTGAAATCGGGCGGTGCCACACGGGAAACCAATGAAGGTTGCAGCGCTTCAAGCACATTAAACGCGATAAAGAAACCCACCAATGCCGCCACCATGAGCAACAACTGCTCGCTGGCCCAGGGCATCAACAACAAGGTAACCGCCAGGCCTAAGACCGACCATTGCAATGCGGCTTTATGCGCCTTACGGGTTTCAGTATAAAAAACTGCCGGCACCATGAAAACAAACGACAGCAAAATAACCGGCAAATACACCTGCCACAGTTGCGCCGACCCATAACCACCCAGCCCAGAAAGCACGGTGGGCACCACAATAAACAAAGCCATCAGAATAAAGTGCAGGCAAAACACACCCAGATTCAAACGCAATAAGTCGGCATGACGCAGCACATCAACAGGCTTGACCCGAACCAATGGCGGCGCCGCCCGGGGCGCGGAAGGCACGACGAACGCAGCCACAAGCAGGCACACAAAACCCAGCAGGCTAATGACCCAAAACAGGCCCGACAAACCAAACTGGCCCACCACCACCGGCGACAAAACCAGCGACACGGCGAACGACAAACCAATGGACGCCCCCACCATGGCCATGGCGCGGGTCCGCACTTCGGGCCGCGTAGCATCGGCCACCCAGGCGGTAATCGCGGCAGAAACCGCACCCAAGCCCTGCAAAATACGGCCGGCAATAATCCAATTAATATCGGAAGCCAGTGCACACATGATGCCACCCGCAATAAACAGCACCATGCCTACCACCACAACAGAACGACGCCCAAACCGGTCGGACGCCATGCCCAACGGAATTTGCATGATGGCCTGCGTTAAACCGTAGGCACCCAAGGCCAACCCCACCTTGGTTGCATCGTTGCCGCCGGGAATCGACAGCGCTGCCACTGCAAAAACGGGGGTTAACAAGAACAAACCCAGCATGCGCGAGGCAAATAGCAAAGCCAAAGAGAAGCTGGCTTTACGTTCGGTGGGCGTTAGCTTGAGCTTGACCCGGGTTTCGTTAACGGCACCGGCGCCGGAATTACTCATAACGTTTCTTTGAATACAAGTTCAGTTCACACAATCAAAAGCAAGTCGTACTGTGCTCAAAAGAGCACAGCGCGTTATAGTAGCAAGTTAGCCTTTTGAAAGACTTTCTACTGAAAACATGGACGCCATACGCATCCGCGGTGCCCGCACGCACAACCTGAAAAACATCTCACTTGACCTTCCCCGGCACAAGCTCGTGGTCATTACCGGCTTATCGGGCTCGGGCAAGTCGTCGCTGGCGTTCGACACCTTGTACGCAGAAGGCCAACGACGCTATGTAGAGAGTTTGTCAGCCTACGCGCGGCAATTTCTGCAATTAATGGACAAACCCGACGTTGACTTAATTGAAGGGCTGTCTCCGGCCATTTCCATTGAGCAAAAAGCGGCCGGCCACAACCCGCGTTCTACGGTTGGCACCATTACAGAAATTCACGATTACCTGCGCCTATTGTACGCGCGAGTGGGCACCCCGTTCTGCCCCGACCATGGTTTACCGTTACGGGCGCAAAGCGTAAGCCAAATGGTCGACAAGGTTATGGACTGGGCGGCGGGTACCCGTTTAGCCATTCTGGCGCCCCTGGCGCGGGCGCGCAAAGGCAGTTTTGAAGATGAATGCGCCAGCCTGCAAGCACAAGGGTTTGTGCGCTTACGTGTTGATGGCGAGATGGTGGAAATCGACCGCCTTGAGCCGCTGAAGAAAACCGAAAAGCACAGCATCGACGTCGTCATAGACCGCCTGCGTGTGAAAGCAGAAAGCCAGCAACGCCTGGCCGAAAGCTTTGAAACGGCCTTGTCGATTACCGATGGTCGTGTGGTGGCCCTGAATATGGACACCGACGAAGAAGTGGCGTTTTCCAGCCGTTACGCCTGCCCGGTATGCAGCTATAGCCTTACCGAACTAGAGCCGCGCCTATTCAGTTTCAACAACCCCGTTGGCGCCTGCCCGCGTTGCGATGGCCTGGGTCATGTAGATTTTTTCGACCCTAAACGCGTTGTAGCCTTCCCCGAACTTAGCCTGGCGGGCGGCGCCATTGCTGGTTGGGACCGCCGCAATGCGTTCACGCACGCACTACTCACCAGCCTCGCAGCCCACTACGAATTCGATATCGACGCGCCCTTCGAGTCGCTAAGCGAAGAAACACGCAACCGCATTTTGTATGGTTCAGGCGACGAGAGCATTCCCTTTGTGTATTTGAATGAAAAAGGGCGTAGCACTGTAAAGAAACACGCGTTTGAAGGCGTTATTCCCAATCTTGAGCGTCGCTGGCGCGAAACCGACTCCTCGGTCGTACGCGAAGAACTAGCCAAGTACCGTCACACGCGCCATTGCCCCGATTGCAATGGTTCCCGCTTGCGCGCCGAAGCCCGCAACGTTCTCATTGGCAATGAAGCGGGCCCGCAAGAACGCGTGGGGCGCGCCATATACGAAGTTGAGGCGCTTTCATTAAAAGATTGCCTGACCTGGTTTCAGCAACTTAAGCTACAAGGTGCCAAAAAAGAAATTGCCGAACGCATCATTAGGGAAATTGAAGCGCGTCTCACCTTTTTGAACAATGTGGGGCTGACCTATCTTTCGCTGGACCGCAGCGCTGACACCATATCGGGCGGCGAAGCCCAGCGCATTCGCCTGGCAAGCCAAATTGGCTCGGGCTTAACCGGCGTAATGTATGTATTGGATGAGCCCTCTATTGGCCTACACCAGCGCGATAACGACCGCCTGATTCAAACCCTGCAGCATCTACGCAATCTGGGAAACAGCGTCATTGTGGTCGAACACGATGAAGATATGATTCGCAGCGCCGATTTTGTTGTAGACATGGGCCCGGGCGCGGGCGCGCACGGCGGCCGTGTGGTAGCCCAAGGTGCACCTGAACAACTATTGGAAAGCTCCGACTCATTAACCGCCCAGTATTTAAATGGCACTCGTAGCATTGCATTACCGGAACGCCGGCCGGTAACGGAAGACTTACCCCACCTGGTATTGAAAGGCTGCACAGGTAACAATCTGAAGTCGGTTGATCTCAGTATCCCTGCAGGTCGCCTGATATGCATTACTGGCGTATCGGGCTCGGGAAAGTCCACTCTTGTTAACGACACCCTTGCTGTTGCCGTCGCGGGCGCCCTGCATCGGGCCCAAGCCGAGCCCGCTCCTCACACGTCAATTGAGGGTCTCTCGCATTTCGACAAAATTATTAATGTCGATCAAAGCCCCATTGGCCGCACACCTCGCAGTAACCCAGCCACTTACACCGGCATGTTCACCCCTATACGCGAACTGTTTGCCGGCGTGCCGGAAGCCCGTGCCCGCGGCTACGATCCAGGGCGTTTTTCATTTAACGTAAAAGGGGGGCGCTGCGAGGCCTGCCAAGGCGATGGTGTGGTGAAAGTGGAAATGCACTTCTTGCCCGACATGTATGTACCTTGCGATACCTGTGAAGGCAAGCGCTACAACCGGGAAACATTGGATATCCGCTACCGCGGCAAGAACATCAGCGAAGTGTTGAATCTAACCGTTGCGCAAGCACTAGACTACTTTGACGCCGTGCCCGCTATTGCACGTAAGCTGAAAACTTTGATGGATGTAGGTTTGTCTTACATAAGGTTAGGGCAAAGTGCCACCACGCTTTCAGGCGGGGAAGCACAACGGGTGAAACTATCGCTTGAACTTTCACGTCGCAGCACTGGCCAAACGCTTTACATTCTTGACGAGCCCACCACCGGCCTGCATTTCCACGACATTGCTTTGTTGCTTAAAGTATTGCAACAACTGGTTGAGGCAGGCAATACCGTCATCGTCATTGAACACAACCTTGACGTCATCAAAACCGCCGACTGGGTTGTTGATATGGGCCCCGAAGGGGGCGATGGTGGCGGCCAGATTGTGGCGCAAGGCACGCCCGAAGACATTGTGGTTAATGCAAATAGTTATACCGGGCGCTACCTGGCAACAGTACTGAGCCGCGAAACCGTGTAAGATCGCGTCAGTGGTTAAACGCTCAACGGCTAAACTATTAGCAGCCCCTGCATTTTCCCTTCAACATTCTTCGTTATTTATCGCGGACTCTGCCTAACGCCTATGAGTGCTTCCAAACCTGTCTGGCATGTTGTCAAAAAATCAAAAACGCATGGTCATGGTATTTTTGCCGCCCGCAAGATACCCGAAGGCACGAATATTCTGGAATACAAGGGCAAACGCATTACCCACGAAGAAGCAGACGAGCTGCACCCCACCAATCCAGATGACCCCTTCCACACTTTTTTCTTTTCACTTAGCTGCGGCAAAGTCATTGACGGTGGCCAGAAAGGGAACGATGCCAAATGGTTCAACCATTCGTGCGGCCCCAACTGCGAGGCGCAAGAGAATCAAAAAGGGACCAAAGTCTATGTTGTAGCACTTCGCGATATTAAAAAAGGCGAGGAACTTACTTACGATTATGGGTTAGTGCTGGATGGGCGCATTACCAAAAAACGACGCGAAGAGTACAAGTGTTTATGTGGCACCCCGGAATGTCGGGGCACCATGCTGGCGCTGAAGAAGAAAGTAGCGAAAAAAACAAAGAAGGCAGAGAAAGCCAACAAAGCACCTGCCTAGCCAGGCGCTTACACATCAGACAACGCAAAGCCGAAACAGCAACTTTACTTAAACGCCGTCTCGATAAAGCTGCGCAACTTACGTGAATGCAGTCGTTCAGGCGGCATATCACGCAAACTTTCCAGCGC
The DNA here is from genome assembly GCA_002694155.1 of Pusillimonas sp. Lineage (GTDB taxonomy): Bacteria > Pseudomonadota > Gammaproteobacteria > Burkholderiales > Burkholderiaceae_B > Neopusillimonas. Next base: position 7,933 of record NZLH01000087.1, read on the forward strand.
ACGAATACCAATTTGCAAGTGCTGCCCCACCTGACGCCGATAAAACTCGCTGGCCATACCCGGCAATTTCAACTCGCCATGCAGCGGTTTATCGGACACACACAACAACGTGCCATACGGCACCCTGAAACGAAAACCATTGGCCGCAATAGTGGCCGACTCCATGTCCAGCGCAATGGCACGCGATTGCGACAACTTTAATACTGGCTCATTCTGTTCGCGCAACTCCCAGTTACGGTTATCAGTTGTGGCCACGGTGCCTGTTCGCATAATGCGTTTTAGCTCCCATCCTGATAACCCGGCCACTTCGGCAACCGCACCTTCCAGCGCGACCTGAATTTCAGCCAGTGGTGGCACGGGCACCCAAATTGGCAAATCTTCGTCTAGCACATGATCTTGGCGCACATAACCATGGGCCAACACGTAATCACCCAGGCGCTGGGTTGTACGCAGACCCGCGCAATGCCCCAGCATAATCCAGGCAGAAGACCGTAAAACCGCCACATGGTCGGTAATGGTTTTGGCATTGGACGGCCCCACGCCAATATTAATAAGCGTAATGCCAGTATTGTTTTCCCGCAGCAAGTGATAAGAAGGCATTTGTGGCATACGCGCCGGGCGCTCACCACTGGGTTGCTGGCCTTTCCCGGCAAGCGTCACCACGTTTCCTGGCTCAACCAGCGCGGTGTAATCGCCCTCTTCACGCGCCAACATACCTTTGGCCCATTGGCAAAACTCGTCGATATAGAACTGGTAATTGGTGAACAGCACATAGCTTTGGAAATATTCAGGCCGCGTGGCCGTGTAGTGCTGCAAGCGATGCAGGGAGTAATCAACGCGAGGTGCGGTAAACGGCGCCAGTGGTTCAGGATCGCCCCGCCGCCCGTGCCACGTACCATTCACAATGGCATCGTCTGTTACCGCCAAATCGGGCACATCGAAATGGTCGCGTAGTTCGCCCCCCACAGAGTCGGCGTAAATGCCTTCCACATAATGACCTTCGGGAAAGGCAAAATGCAATGGTATGGGAGTGTCTGATTCACCCACCTCTACGCCCACGCCATGATTACGAATCAACAAATGAATTTGTTCGCGCAAATAACGTTCGAACAGACGCGGCTGGGAGATCGTGGTCATGTAGGTTCCGGGCTCGACCACATAGCCGTACG
>NZLH01000088.1 GCA_002694155.1 Pusillimonas sp.
CAGCACATAACCGGCCAATGCGTTGGGTTGGGTGGAGACAAGCTGGCGCTGTGGTCGCACCCCGAAGAGGTCAAGGTAGCTTATCAACAAGGCGGGTGGCAGGCTGGCGATATTGCAAACGTTTGGAACAACGTGTTTGGTGCGTCTTAGGCGCGTCTTGGGTGCAATTAGGCCTTTGCCTGTAACGTCGTAAACTTTCCGGTAAAATGGTCTGTTCCATTTGATTATTTGTCTTTCAATTTTTAAATCTTTTATATAGGTTCCTAATGCAGCCCGTGGTTGAAAATCTCTCAGGCCTTGAGCGTCGTGTTGATGTGGTCGTTTCGGTGGCCGACATCGAAAAAGAAGTCCAATCGCAGCTCAAGCGCGTTGCACGTACCGCCAAAATCCAAGGCTTTCGCCCAGGCAAAGCGCCTCTGTCCATCATCGAGCGCAGTCATGGCCCCGGAATCCGCTACGACGTGATCAACACCGAAGTTGGCAAAGCGTTCGAGAAAGTCATCGAAGAGGCTAACCTGCGTATTGCCGGCACACCTAACCTGGAACCCAAAACAGAAGGCGTTGAAGAGGGCACTATGGCTTTCTCCGCCACTTTCGAGGTGTATCCGGAAATTACGGTTCCCGATCTTTCAGCGCTAAAAGTAACGCGTTTCGAGTCTGATGTAGGCGAAGCCGAACTTAACCGTACGCTTGAAATTCTGCGCAAGCAGCGCGCTAACTACGAGGCACGTGATGGCCGCGAGGCGCAAGACGATGATCGTGTAACCCTCGATTTCGTCGGCACGATCGACGGCGAACCTTTCGAAGGTGGTTCAGCTGAAAAATTCCCGTTTGTGCTGGGTCAGGGTCGCATGCTGCCCGAGTTCGAAACCGCCGTGCGTGGCTTGAAAGCTGGCGACACCAACACTTTCCCCCTAACCTTCCCTGAAGATTACCAGGGCAAGGAAGTAGCCGGTAAAACTGCCGAATTCAAAATCACGATTACTGAAGTGGCCGAGCCCATTTTGCCGGAAGTGGATGCTGAGTTCGCCAAACAATTGGGTCAGCCCGAAGGCGACGTGGAAAAACTAATGGCCGATATTCGTTCGAATATCGAGCGCGAAGTTAAATCACGTGCCCGTTCCCGCACCAAGGCCAGCGTGTTCGATGCACTGCTTGAAGCCGGGCAGTTCGATGTCCCTAAAGCGCTGGTCGATAGCGATGCCGAAAGCCGTGTTGCTGCTGCGCGCGAAGATTTGAAACAGCGCGGTGTACCCAACGCCGACTCAATCCCAATTCCCAAAGAAGCGTTCTCGGCCGAATCAGAACGCCGCGTTCGTTTGGGCTTGTTGGTTTCCAAACTGGTGGAAAATGCCGAATTGCAGGCCAAACCGGAACAGGTTCGTGCCCGCATCGAGGAAATGGCCCAGAACTACGAGCAGCCTGCTCAGGTCGTAACTTATTATTTGTCAGATCGTCAGCGTCGTGCTGAAATCGAGGCAGTCGTGCTGGAAGACAACGTGGTTGATCACGTACTGTCGCAAGCGCAAGTTACCGACGAAAAAGTTGATTTTGATGAATTAATGGGGACTGCATAAATGCAGCGATTTACGGATTTCTACGCCGCTATGCACGGCGACAACTCAGTTACGCCCACCGGTCTAGGCTATGTTCCAATTGTGGTTGAGCAGTCGGGCCGTGGCGAGCGGTCTTACGACATTTATTCCCGTTTGTTGCGCGAGCGGGTCATTTTCTTCGTTGGCCCGGTCAACGACCAGTCTGCCAACTTGGTTGTGGCGCAATTGCTGTTCCTAGAGTCCGAGAATCCAGGCAAGGATATTTCCTTGTACATTAATTCGCCCGGTGGCTCGGTATACGCAGGCATGGCCATTTACGACACCATGCAGTTTGTTAAGCCCGATGTTTCAACATTGTGTACGGGCCTGGCAGCCAGCATGGGGGCGTTTTTGCTTGCAGCCGGTGCCAAGGGCAAGCGTTACGCTTTGCCTAATTCACGCATCATGATTCACCAGCCTTCAGGCGGGGCGCAAGGGCAGGCGTCCGATATTCAAATTCAGGCTAAGGAAATCCTTAGTTTGCGCGAGCGTCTTAACACTATTCTGGCAGACAACACAGGGCAGCCCGTAGAGCGTATTGCCCAAGATACTGAACGCGACAACTTTATGTCAGCCGAAGACGCTGCATCATACGGTTTAATCGACAAGGTTCTGGTTTCCCGCACCGACGAATAAAAAGGTTGGTTACTGGTGGTACCATAGGTATTACCACAAATAGCAAGGTTGCCCGGTAATACCCGGGCGGCTGTAACGGATAGGTCAAAGAGTTTTTATGGCAGAAAAGAAAGGATCCGCCGACGAAAAAGTGTTGCACTGTTCCTTTTGCAACAAAAGCCAGCACGAGGTACGTAAACTAATTGCAGGCCCGTCGGTATTCATTTGCGATGAGTGTATTGACCTGTGCACCGACATCATTCGCGAAGAAACCAAAGAAGCTGCGCGTAATGCCGTTCGTAATGAGCTGCCTACGCCACAGGAAATAAAGGCGTTTCTAGACGGTTATGTTATTGGCCAGGAAATGCCCAAGCGCAGTCTGGCAGTAGCGGTATATAACCATTACAAGCGAATCCGTTACGGCGAGGTTAAGGGCGATGATGTCGAGCTTACGAAAAGTAATATTCTGCTAATCGGGCCTACCGGTTCCGGCAAAACACTTTTGGCTCAAACGCTGGCCCGCATGCTCGATGTGCCTTTCGTTATGGCCGACGCCACCACGCTGACTGAAGCTGGTTACGTGGGCGAAGATGTTGAAAACATTATTCAGAAGCTGTTGCAGAACTGCAATTACGATGTCGATAAGGCGCAGCGGGCCATTATTTACATCGACGAAATCGACAAAATTTCCCGCAAGTCCGATAACCCTTCAATTACACGCGATGTTTCGGGTGAAGGGGTGCAACAAGCGCTGCTGAAGTTAATTGAAGGCACGGTAGCTTCGGTGCCGCCGCAAGGTGGGCGCAAGCACCCCAATCAAGACTTCGTTCAGGTCGATACCACTAATATTCTGTTTATTGTGGGTGGTGCTTTCGACGGGCTTGAAAAAGTTATTCGCGATCGTACCGAGAAATCGGGTATTGGTTTTTCGGCTTCAGTGCGCGCCAAGTCTGAACGCGGCGTTGGCGAGCTTTTTGCCGAAGTTGAACCGGAAGATTTGGTTAAGTTTGGTCTTATTCCTGAACTGGTAGGGCGTTTGCCTGTTGTGGCTACGCTTGAAGAGCTTGAAGAAGGCACATTGGTGCGTATTCTTACCGAGCCTCGTAACTCCATCATCAAGCAGTTCCAGAAACTGTTTGAAATGGAAGACGTGGAACTGGAGGTTCGCCCAGAGGCGCTTCAGGCCATTGCGCAGCGGGCGCTTAAACGCCGTACGGGTGCGCGCGGCTTGCGCTCTATTGTTGAACAGGCTTTGCTGGGAACAATGTATGAACTCCCCTCGCAAAAGAATGTCAAAAGAGTCATACTCGATGAAAATGCAGTTGTGGGTGGCGGTGCGCCCTTGCTGATTTACGCTGAAGAAGAGGCTGAACAGGCTTCTTCAAAAGATAAAAAGTCCGATGCGCCCAAATTGAAAAACGCAGCGGCTTAGGGTCTTGAAATATCGGCGTTAATCACCATTTACAACGCATGTGCAGTACTTACAAAAGGGAGGCGCTGGCTTCCCTTTTGTTTCTTAAGCTGTTTTATTAAGGAAATGACTATGTCTGCGAGCCAGATTCTATCTACAGAACCCATCGACCTTCCGCTGTTGCCGTTGCGCGACGTGGTCGTGTTTCCGCACATGGTGATTCCTTTGTTCGTCGGCCGTCCTCGCTCGATTAAAGCGTTGGAAATGGCTATGGAAGCCGGCAACAACATTATGCTGGTTGCGCAGAAGTCTGCCGGCAAGGATGACCCTACCCCTGAGGATTTGCACCAAATTGGCTGTGTTGCCAGTATTTTGCAAATGCTCAAGCTACCAGACGGCACCGTAAAAGTGCTTGTCGAAGGCTTGCAACGGGCAAAAGTAAACGCGGTGACCGATGCGGAAACGCACTTTAATTCGAATGTTCAGGTTCTGCCCACCGACGAAGGCCAGGCGGCCGAAGCAGAAGCCCTGCGCCGCGCTGTTGTGGCGCAGTTTGAACAGTATGTGAAACTGAACAAGAAGATTCCTCAGGAAATTCTTACTTCTTTGAGTGGCATCGACGAAGCCGGGCGTTTGGCCGACACGGTTGCGGCGCATTTGCCCCTTAAACTCGAGCAGAAACAACAAATGCTCGAGGTGGTGAATACAACTGAACGCCTTGAAAACCTGCTGTCGCAGCTTGAGTCTGAAATAGATATTCTTCAGGTTGAAAAACGCATCCGCGGACGCGTGAAAAAGCAAATGGAGAAAAGCCAGCGCGACTACTATCTGAACGAGCAAGTGAAGGCTATTCAGAAAGAGTTGGGCGAGGGTGAAGACGGCGCCGATCTGGAAGAGCTTGAAAAGAAAATTCAAGCGGCTCAGTTGCCCAAGGAAGCGCAGAAAAAAGCCGAAGCAGAGCTGAAGAAGCTTAAGTTGATGTCGCCTATGTCGGCCGAGGCAACGGTTGTGCGTAACTACATCGACACGCTTATTGGGTTGCCATGGCGCAAGAAAAGCCGTATCAACAACTCGATTACCAACGCTGAAAGCGTTCTGGATGCCGATCATTACGGTCTTGAAAAGGTTAAAGAGCGCATTGTCGAGTATCTGGCGGTTCAGCAACGCGTTGACAAACTTAAAGCGCCCATTTTGTGTTTGGTTGGCCCTCCGGGTGTAGGTAAAACCTCGTTAGGGCAATCTATTGCGCGGGCAACAAACCGCAAGTTTGTTCGTATGGCGTTAGGCGGCGTACGTGATGA
>NZLH01000089.1 GCA_002694155.1 Pusillimonas sp.
ACCCGCCCCCACACGGCCCAAGCCCGTTGCCACCACCCGACCTGCCACGCTGGTTCCTGCTGAAAAAAACATTGAACAGCTTGCCCAATTACTGAACAAGTCGGAAGCCGTTACTTTGCTATGTGGCAGTGGCTGCGAAGGCGCCCACAGCGAGGTTGTTGCGCTAGCCAAGGCCTTAGGCGCCCCGGTTGTACATGCTTTACGTGGCAAGCCCTTTATCGAATACGACAACCCTAATAGCGTAGGCATGACCGGGCTTATTGGCATTAGCTCTGGCTACCACGCCATGGAACAATGCGATGCCTTGTTAATGCTGGGCACCGACTTTCCTTACAGGCATTTTTATCCAGCCAAAGCACGTGTAGCCCAAATCGATATCAACCCCGAAGCGCTGGGAAAACGCGTTCCGGTTGAGCTGGGCATTAATGGCGATGTGCGCGTTGCGCTAACAAGCCTTCTGCCAAAAGTGAAACATAAAGAAAACCGCACGTTTTTGGATAAAGCCTTAAAGCATTATCAGGCCGCACAAAAAGAACTTAACGGTTACGCCCGACCCGCAACAGACAGTGCCGCTATTCACCCCCAGTACCTTATGCACCTTGTTAGCGAGAAAGCGGCAGATGATGCCGTTTTCACCGTTGATGTAGGTACCCCAACGTTATGGGCGGCGCGCTATTTGAAAATGAATGGCCGTCGCCGGCTACACGGCTCTTTTAACCATGGCTCAATGGCTAATGCTCTGCCCCAAGCCCTTGGGGCGCAAGCGGCCAACCCTGGCAGGCAGGTCATTTCACTGTCTGGCGACGGCGGCCTGTCAATGCTTCTGGGCGACATCCTTTCTGCCCGACAACTTAATTTACCCATAAAGATTGTGGTGTTTAACAATAGTTCACTTGGTTTTGTTGCCATGGAAATGAAAGCCGCAGGTTATGTCGATTCCGGCACGGCCTTTGTCGACACTAACTATGCCGACATTGCCAAGGCAGCCGGCCTTGAATCAATACGCGTAACTGAATCTTCCAAGTTGCCTGACGCAATTGACCAATTCCTTGCGCTTCCAGGCCCGGCACTGCTAGACGTGGTTACCGACAAGCGCGAACTTGCCATGCCGCCAAAAATTACGCTGGAACAAGCCAAAGGATTCAGCCTGTATATGCTACGAGCAGTGTTAAGTGGAAAAGGCAACGAGATTGTGGAAATTGCCAAAACAAATTTGCGCTAATTGTGTCGTGAAGAAATTTAAATGCCAGCCGTTGCGCCCGTTCAAATGGACTTCACCACTAACATTAAAGCCAGAGTAACCAGAAACCCAATCAAAACCCTTCGAAAGGCAATTTCGCTTAAGTACTGGCGAATTGCCTTTCCGAACCGCAAGCCCGCAAACATAGGTAGTAATGCCAACGCCGACAAGGCCACTTCGGAAAACCCAAATCGCCCGTACCAAAGCATGGCGACATACATGGGCAAAGAACCCAACAGATAAATAATGCTAATGGACGCAATAAATTCTTCGCGTTTCAACCGCAATGCCATTAAATAAGTAATGATAATTGGGCCTGTTAAAGTGGACACGCCACCCATTACACCGGCAATTGCGCCCACTACCGGGCCCATCCAGCGCTCTTGCCTCGTGCTAACTTTTTGTGGGCGCACAAACATTAAAGCTACCGCGCTAAGTACCGCAATAGCGACAACCACGTTAAAGAACACAGCCGAAAAGCCTGCAGTCAGCTTCACCGTAGCGACCGTAAACAATAATTGCACCCCAACCACGCTACCGAAACGACGCAAACTGTAACGCCAGTTGCCCCCTTCAATGGCTTGCCAAAAATTAGATAACAGCACCGGCATAACCAGTAAGCCCATGGCCTGGGTGCCTGGCACTAAAAGCGACAACATAGGTAGCACAATAGTAGGCAGGCCCACGCCCATAGTGCCCTTCACAATGCCGCCCACCACAAATATTGCAGCAACGCCAACCCACACAATGAACGACCAATCCAACTCGGCTAGCAGCACTAGGGCGCCCCTTACATAAAACTTCTTGGAAAAAACAACTGTTGATCAAACAAATGCGCAGTCAACAACCCTACTTCAGAACGTGCGCCATTTCCCAAATGGCTTCCTGCACTGAGTGACTGCACCCAGCCCACTGGCTCGCCATCATCAAATTGCGCGGCAAACCAAAATCTTCAACCAATAAACCGTCCGCGTCGAAACCGTTCTTATCGGTTTCAATTTGATCTTTTAACGAACCCTGCTCGGGGAAATACGCCCACACCGGTTTATTCAGCGCAATGGCGGCCCCCACCTCGAATGCTGTTCCCGAATCGGGCTCTTTGCCACGGAACCACTGCAAATTAGCCACCACGCCGTCGGCCTGGCGAATCATGTTCATATTAGCCAACGCAATCGCCCTGGCTGTTTCATACGGTGAACCGATATGGGAAATTTCATTATCCAGCGGATACAAGCCTTCTAGCCCTGCTTCATGGCAAAGTTGCTTCAAATGGCGGCCCCATTCAATACTGTCGACACGAAACACATCGGGGCCCGCCAGGTAAACTTTCTTCATAAAACGAAACTCAAACACTTAATCAATGCAGGCTATTATCTCAGTTAGACAAGGAGCACACCATGTTTAAATTGCTTAAGCCACTCTTACTTTCCGCCTGTTTTTCGCTGTTTGCTTCTTCAACTTGGGCACTGGAAGTGGGCGATATGGCACCTAACTTTACGCTACCCGCATCCGACGGTAAAACTTATGAACTGTCGGATTTTCGTGGCAAACAAGCGGTTGTGCTGGCCTGGTTTCCCAAAGCCTATACCTACGGCTGCACCATTGAATGTAAGTCGTTAGCAGAAAATGGCGACAACATCCGCCAATTCGATGTTACCTATTTCATGGCCAGCGTCGATCCACTAATCGACAACAAGGGCTTTGCCGAAGAAACCGGCGCCGACTTTCCGTTGCTTAGCGACGAAGATAAATCGGTGGCACAAGCCTATGGCGTACTAAGCACGTCGGGTGTCGCGAAACGACACACGTTTTATATTGGTAAAGATGGACGAATTTTGAAAATTGATACCGATGTACGGCCAGAAACGTCGGCCGAAGATATGGTTAAAACTTTGACGGAACTTGGAGTAACTAAACAATGAAAATTCTGATGGTTGGCGCTGGCGCAGTAGGTGGTCAGTTTGGTGCGTATTTACATGAAAGCGGTGCAGACATTCAATTCCTTTTGCGCCCGGCACGCAAAGAAATCATTGATGCGCAAGGCCTCACACTAGAACTGCCAACCGGTAAGCAGCAACTACAACCGCGCACACTCATCGCTTCTGAACTTCAGCCTAATTACGACCTGATTATTATCAGTTGCAAGGCTTACTCATTAAACAGCGTAATTAAAGACATCACTAAAGCGGTGGGTGAACGCACCGTTATATTGCCTTTACTGAACGGGCTGCGTCATCTTGACACGCTTGGCCACGCATTTGGGCATGAACGGGTGTTGGGCGGTATTGCCAAAACCGTCGCCACGCTTGCGTCGTCCGCATGCATTCAAATCAAGCACGGGCCAGGTAACGTAACCGTTGGCCCACGCACGCCCGAACAACAAGCCATTGCGGAAACAGTTGCAGCGACGCTACATGCCGGCGGTGTTCACACGTATTTCAGCGAACACATCATGGATGAAATGTGGGACAAATACTGCCTCATGGCATCGCTGGGGGCAGCGAACTGCCTGCTGGGGGGAACTGTGGGCGAATATATGCGTAGCGAAGCAGGCGGGGAAATTGCTTTGCAGCTGTTCAAAGAATGCGCCGAAACCGCGAACGCATCAGGTCATGCGCTACACCCTGAATCTGTAGCACGTATCCAGCAGGCCCTCACCAGTCGCCAGTCGGGCTTCAGTGCTTCAATGTACCGCGATATGCAAGCGGGCCTGCCAGTTGAGGGTGACCACTTAGTGGGCGACATGATGCGCCGTGGCGAAACACTGGGGGTGCCATGCCCTATGCTAAAAGTAGCGCATGCTGTACTTGAAACCTACATGGGCCGCAAGGGGCATTAAGCAATGCGGCCGTTGACACTGGCCGAAAATTTTACTGAAGTTACAACAGTAGCTTGCCCTGAATACAGCTGCCCGAACTAGAGAAAACCCCGCCCCCTAAGTGGTGAATAGTATGCAGCGCCTTGTTCCCGTCGTTGAACTGCCATCGGCCGCCGGAAAACACGGCAGGATCGGCAGCGGCGTTCACAACCTCGGCAAAGCAGGTATCGTAAGCGTCTTCAGTGTGCTTTTCAGGAATATGCCTGCATTCCAGCCAGGCACTGCAATCTTGTTCTATTAGTGGCACACCGGTAACCGGCCCCGCCACAACCGGAATGTGCAACGACTTTACTTTGTTGTGATCGCGCCCACTTGTGCGCCCTGCAGAATAGGTTAAATCAACGGCAGCCGCACCGGGTATGCAGATACCGAACACGCCACTTTTTTCAACAAGCTCGCGAGTAAACGTCGTTTTATCTATCACGATAGCGATACGAGGCGGCTCGAATTCAACCGGCATAGACCACGCCGCGGCCATAACATTCTGGCTACCCCCGTGCGCACTGGTTACCAGAACAGTTGGCCCATGATTAATTAACCGATTAGCGTGACGCAATTGAACCGGCTGGAAAACAGATAATTTCATTGAAATATCCTGCTGACTTCAAAAGACAAAAGACGAACAATAGACCCTTACCACCAAAAATACACAATAGCGGCCAAAACCCCGATGCACATCACATTCAATACTAAACCGCAACGCATCATGGTTAACTGGGAAACGCGTTCAGTTGCAAACACCAATGCGTTGGGCGGCGTAGCAACGGGCAACATGAACGCGCACGAGGCCGACAAAGCAATGGCAACGCCCAAGTAAAGGGGTGGCAAGCCCATTGCCGTAGCCACAGGCGCCAGCAATGGAACCAACAAGGCTGCGCTGGCGGTGTTGCTGACAAACTCTGTAAGAAAAACCACACAGGCCACAATAATGGTAATGACCAGCCAAACAGGCAAGCCCAAGATGTTGCCCAGCACCATCTCGGCCAAATAAGCGCTAGCGCCGCTGGATGCCATAACCTGCCCTAATGCGATGCCACCACCAAACAATAGTAATACGCCCCATTGCACCTGTTTTTGCAGATCGGCCCAGCTAACAACGCGAAACCCGGCCAATGCCACAATAGCAGCCAAAGCAACAATGGTGTCAAAATCTGCCCCAATACCCATAAGGGGCGCCAACCACCCGCCCATTACCCAGGCGCACACAGTCAGCAAAAAGATAAGCACTGCTTTTGTTTTAACGGCAGCCCATTCAAAATGCACCTTGGTTGCAACAGCAACGCGCGAGAACTCGGGCCGTAGCATAAGCCAAAGTACCAACAACATAAGCGGCCAAAGCAACGCAACAACAGGCAGTGCCAAAGCCATCCAATGCGCAAAGGTAATACCGCTATATGCAGCAACAATAGCATTGGGCGGGCTACCAACAATAGTCCCCATTCCCCCAATACTGGCACTGTAGGCCAACGCCAGCAAAATAAACGCTTGCGTTCTAGACTGCGGGTTGTCGAAGTCATTTCGTTGTGACAGCAGCCCAAGCGCCAATGGCAACATCATTGCTACCGTTGCCGTATTACTCATCCACATTGAAAGCACCGCAGTTAAGGCGCACAGCAACACAACGGCCCAAAGTTGCTGCCCTTTTGAGACCCGCAGAACAAACAATGCCAAAGCCCTGTCGAGCCCGTGCGTTGCCAACGCAGCGGCAAGGGCAAAGCCACCCATAAACAAAAAAATGGTGGGGTTGGCGAAAGATGACAACCCCGCTTTAATCGGCATTAATCCTAAAACAGCCGCCAGTAACGGAACCAGCAATGCGGTAACAACCAGGTGCAACGCCTGGGTAATCCACAGTGCCGCAATAAAAACAAACAAACCCAAACCGAGGCGGGTTTCAGCATTAGCGGCAACAAGCCCCCAAACTGCAAAAGCCAACGCTAAACAAAACACGAAACGCCATGGTGCCAGCCTGCGCGCCATGCCCTTAAACGCCAGTTGATCAGTCTCCATTCAACCCTATTCCTTTAGAACTGTCGCGCTAACGTAATGACCGACGCAAACGGACAAGCGCAATACTAAAAAATAAGCCGCCCAACACCAAAAGCGCCAGCAGCGAAGGCCATACTGTTTCCAGCCCGGCCCCCCTGAACAAAACACTTTGAGCAAGGCTGACAAAATGGGTAGTCGGTGCTGCCAACATAAAATTTTGCACAAACTCGGGCATACTTTCGCGAGGCGTAGAGCCCCCCGACAAAAGTTGCAGCGGCAAAATAACCATAATGACCAGCAACGCGAACTGAGGCATGGAACGCGCTAACGTTGCCATCAAAATGCCCATAGACGTTGTAGAAAACAACAGCAAGGCTGCACCAACAAAGAATAATACTAACGACCCATACAAGGGCACCGCTAATATACCTTGCACAATCACCACCAAAGCAAAGGCGGCAGCCAGCAGCACAACCAACCCCATCGACCACACTTTTGCCGCCAGAATCTCCAAAGGTGTTACCGGCATAACCAACAAATGCTCAACCGTACCGTGCTCGCGTTCGCGAATTAGCGCAGCGCCGGCCAAAACAATTGATAGCAGCGTGACGTTGTTAATAACCTCCATGACCGAGCTGAACCACCCCCCATTAAGTTGCGGATTGAAGCGCGCCCGAATCGCCAAATCTATTGAAGCGGGTTCCTGGCTGCGATAACCCGCCAAAAAACTGTTTACCTCGCCAGCAACAATTGCTTGTACATAGCCCGTTCCTGTAAAGGCTTGACTCATTCTTGTTGCATCGGCATTTAACTGAATATCAGGCCGACGGCCTGCAAGCACATCGCGCTGAAAGTGTGGTGGAATAACAAGTGCAAACGTGTCCTGTCCCGCGTCCATTCTTCTGTCCATCTGGGCCAGGGTAATTAAGTCGGGCGGCATAAAGTAAGGCAAATAAAATGCCTCGATGATGCGCGCCGATAACTGCGATCGATCTTCATCCACAATGGCAATTGTCGCGCGGTTCAAGTTCTCGGGCATTGCAGTGGCCGCCGTATAAATACCCACGCTGAATGAATAAATAATCATGATCAGCAAGACGGTGTCTCGCAATAGGCTGCGCAGCTCTTTTACACCTAAATAGAAAATGTTGCGCGGCCACATTTCACACTTCCTGCTTTCTTAAAAACAAAGCTGCCGCCCCCAGTAAAACCGGACCAGCAATCGCGAGCGGCCAAAAAGAAGCCTGCAAATCGGCAAAGCCCAACGCTTTTGCAAATGTGCCACGCGCTATTGTCAGGAAATGCGCCGTTGGGTAAATTTCGCCTATCCACCTTCCAACCCCTTGCAAAGAGGAAACGGGATCAATTAACCCGGAATAACTCACTGCAGGCAGCAATGTAAGAATTGCCGTGCCAAACACGGCTGCGGTTTGGCTTCGCATGAACGAGGAAATAAGCAGACCCAAGGCAGTGGCTGCGCCTATATACAGAAATGCCCCTAAAACCAGCACCGGAAAACTTCCTTTGAAAGGAATACCGAAAGCAAAATAGGCCAGACAAAACAACAGAACGAAACTCAACATCCCAAGCGCAACATAAGGCAATTGCTTACCCGCCAGGAATTCCAGAGACGATGCAGGCGTAACATAAAAATTAATAATCGAGCCGAACTCTTTTTCCCTGACAACACTAAGCGTCGCCAACATGGCAGGAATCAACATTAGCAATAGCGGAATCACGGCCGGCACCATGGCAACCAAACTTTTTACATCCGGGTTGTAGCGGAAGCGAACTTCAATATTTGCCGCCGCGCGGGTTTGATCCAACTGGCCCGCCTTCCGAGCTTGTTGTTCCAACCAGTTCAAATGCATCCCTTTTACATAACCTTGCACCGTTTCAGCTCGCATGGGCATTGCGCCATCAAGCCAGACGCCCAGTTGAACTGCACGACCCCGGTCAACGTCGCGCGCAAAGCCTGGTGGAATTTCAATTGCCAGCGCAATATCCCCGTCGCGCATTCTTTGATCAAGTTCGTCGTAATTCTTTATTGGAGGTTGCTCAACGAAATAGCGCGACCCACTTAGGCTAAGTACATAATCATTACTTAAGTGACTTTGGTCTCTATCCAGCACAGCGAACTTCAAATCCTCAACATCCATACTGATGCCAAAACCAATAACAACCATAAGTAAAACACTACCCATCAACGCCATGGTCAAGCGTAATGGGTCACGCCTTAACTCCAGCCATTCACGCC
>NZLH01000090.1 GCA_002694155.1 Pusillimonas sp.
GATGTAGCACTATCAGACCCGCGCGACATACACCTGGACTTCCACGAAACACCTGCTTTGCATAGCTGGTCGCAGGTTTACCAAAATCCAGGGCAAAACATACAGTCTTTACTGGATTTCGAAGGAAAAAATATTGTGGTGCTCGACCAGTCTATTCAACAGTCGTATCTAGATTCGGCTTTAAAAGGCTTCGGGGTTAACGCAAAACTTACGCCAGTGACCCAGTACGAAGATGGCTTCAAACTGGTAGAGGCGGGCCTGGCAGACGCCGTGGTATCCAACCACCACTTTGGCAACTACACAACAAACATCTTTAATGTAGAAGAAACACCCATTATCTTCCTGCCCAACGGGCTGTACTTCGCCACAGCGGAAAACGAAAACCCTGCCTTACTGGCCACAATTGACCAGCAACTTCAGGCCTGGCAGGCAGACACCCAATCGTTCTATTACGACACATTAAGAAAATGGGGCGGTGAGCCCATTATTTCCGAAGTGCCGCGATATATATGGTGGGCCCTTATAACCAGCCTAATTTTACTTGGCGTGACTTTACTTGCCAGCTCGCACCTGCGACGCGAAGTTAAGCGCCGCAAACAACGTTTGGCTGAAAGCGAATCGCTGCGCAACATCATTTTGGACGCGGTCGACGCGTGCATTTACATTAAAGACTCGCAATTGCACTACCTATATGTGAACGAAGCGGCCGCAAAACTGTTTAACCGGCCGGCAACCGACATTATTGGGAAAAAAGACGAAGACCTCTTCGACCTGGATACCGTTAGAAAACTAAACCAGATCGATAGACTGGTGATGACAAAAGGCGAGCGCTTTGCCGGCGAAGAAATAGACACAACACGCAACGACAACAAAACAACTTATTTTTATTCCGTCAAAATTCCCTTGCGAAACACAAAAAATGAAATAAACGGGCTATGCGGTATATCAACCGATATTACTGAGCAGCGCAATTTCCGCGAAACCATCGAGAAACTGTCAAGATACGACGCATTAACGGCATTGCCCAACCGCAGCTACTTCTTTGAACAACTTGAAACACGCCTTAAGAACAACACCACACGCCTGGTAAATGCCGCACTCATTATTATTAATATCGACGACTTCCGTTTGCTGAATGACACGCAAGGGCACCGTGTTGGCGACCTCTTGCTGGCAGCCTTTGCGAAAACAATTTCCAATTTGTGCCAACCCGAAGACCTTGTTGCGCGCCTTGTGGGCGATTCTTTTGTTGTTTATTTAGATGAACTACCCACTTTATACGCACAGGCAAACAAACAGGTTTTAGGGCTGGCAGACAAACTTCGCAAGCAATTGGGCCGCCCTTATAGATTAGAACAACTTAATTATCAGGGCAGTGTCAGCATTGGGGCTACGGTCTTTAATGGGCATAACACCAACGCGCAAGAAGCTTTGAAGCAAGCTGAGCTGGCGTTGTATCAAGCTAAAGCGGCGGGGCGCGGCTCCATGCGCATTTTCGAGCCTGAAATGGAAGCTATTGCCACTGCCCGCTCGGAAATGGAGCGCGGCCTGCGCCAGGCTATCGAGCGAGACGAGTTCATCCTTCACTATCAACCCCAAATAGACAACGATCAAGGCATTGTGGGGGTTGAAGCATTGGTCCGCTGGCAACACCCGCAGCAAGGCCTTACTTCACCAGCCAGTTTTATTCCGCTGGCAGAACTCACCGGCCTGATTATTCCACTGGGGAAAAAGGTTTTACAGATGGCTTGCACGCAGTTGGCAGAATGGCAAACCCACGCCGCGACCCAACATTTAACTGTTGCCGTGAATGTTAGTGCAAAGGAGTTCTTTGACGATGGCTTTGTAGACTATGTATCGCGTACTTTAGAAGAAACCGGCGCGCCGCCAGCCCACTTAGAGCTAGAGCTAACTGAAAGCCAGCTGATGCAAGATGTAAACGCGGCCATTACAAAAATGCACACGTTGAGACAAAAAGGAATACGTCTGTCTTTAGATGATTTTGGTACCGGTTACTCTTCGTTAAGTCAAATTCAGCAATTGCCTGTAGACCAACTAAAAATTGATGCGGTTTTTGTGCGCGACCTGGTATTCAATCGCAACGACATTGCCATCGTTCAAACCATTATTAGCCTGGGCAAGGCATTGAACCTTGAGGTGATTGCCGAAGGCATTGAAACGCAGGCGCAACGCGATGTACTGGCCCGACTTGGGTGTCACAAATATCAAGGCTTCTTCTACGGCAAGCCACAGCCCGCAGCGCTATTAACAAAAAAACTTACCCAGGTGTAAGCCACGAAGAGCGGGGCGCTGTCATGCGCCCCATCACGAATGCCAAGTTAGCCGCTGCTGCCATTGCGGCGTTATGCGCGTCTGCCCTTGCCTGGCGGGCGTCAAGTAAATTGGTTGTTGCTTCTGTCACAGTCGTTAACGTACCCACCCCATTTCGGTAGGCATCAAATGCAGCGTCGTATGTGGTTTGCGCGGCAGAAACCAAAGTTGTGGCGGCTTCGAAACTTTGCAAGGTCGATCGCAGTACCGTTTCCGCCGCCACCATTTCTTGTATGGCATCGCGTTTTTGAGTTTGCAATGTTTGCTTCGCTTGCTCCACCTGAATTTCTGCTTCCCGCAATCGCGCCCGACGCAAACCACCGTCGAAAATAGGCATGGTAATGCCCAGCAGCACGCCGCTTGATGTAGAGGTTTGACTTAAACCAGGCAAGCCGCGCACATCGAAACTGATACGGCTATTGGCTGCCACAGCACCTAGATATACTTTAGGCAAGAATTCAGCCTCGGCCGCCTTTACACTCGCCTGCGCCGCTTTTACCGATGCATAGGCTGCGACAAGGTCGGGACGTTGCGCCAAAGCTTGTTGCATTCGCTGAGTGGTAATTGAGTCAGTAGCTGCTGGCAGCGTGCGTATTGGTATTTCTGCAATGTTAAGCTTTGTTGTTGGCGGAAGACCTAATGCGCTCATCAGAGCCAAATAGGTATCGCGCTCGATACCTTCACTGTTTACCAGTTGCAATTTCGCCTGTGCAACCGCTTGCTGTACTAGCGCAAGCTCGATAGAAGTAGCGACCCCTGCCTTCAGTTTCTCGCGCACTGCGCGCTCAACTTTGCGCTGGTTAGTTAATGTCTCGCGAGCCAACTTCGCGCGCATACGGGCTGTGTTGTAGTGATAAAACTGGTTCGTCACATCACGAATGACCTTTTGATGCGCTGCGTTAAACAGAACATTAGCCGCAAAAGATATCTGGGAGGCTTCTTCCAGCAAGGCTTCGCGCTGCCCGAAGTCGAACAGCAACCAACCCAATGCCAACGCAGGTACGGTGCCATTAATATTGGTATCCAAATTGCGGTAGCCGC
The DNA here is from genome assembly GCA_002694155.1 of Pusillimonas sp. GTDB lineage: Bacteria > Pseudomonadota > Gammaproteobacteria > Burkholderiales > Burkholderiaceae_B > Neopusillimonas. Next base: position 3,373 of record NZLH01000090.1, read on the forward strand.
CTACCTGCAAAGGTAAAGGCTGACTTGTTCTTTGATAACCACCAATTACATTTACCGACAACATGGGCAGAAAAGTGGCCTCGACCATGCCGGTTGCCAGCGCAGCCTGCCTGGCCCGATTCCAGGCTTGGCGAGTTTGGGGATTTTCACGCTGGGCAATGTCAATAAGTTCCGGCAACTGAAAAACTTTAGATGTATCGATAACCGGACTAGGTTCAACTTGTGCCAAAGCGGGAACCGAAGGCACAGCAAACCCTGACAATTCGGAGGGACTGAACTCAACTGCTTCAGCTAAGACTCGTGTCGTTGGTTGCCAAGGCGCATTTGCCGTGGTGGGCGCACGTTCCAAAGCATCTGTTGCACATCCAGGCAACACGATACAAGCCAGTGCCAATGCCACCCAACCGATAGGATTGGTAGCAGTAGCGGCTTGGAGACCGCGGAGACCTTTAGCGAAACATATTGCAGAACACTTCATAAGGGATTTAAATCAAGCTGATAAGGCATATCACTTCACTGTCTTTGCCATTGCGCGACGGTACTACGACTTGCTTCGGACACCGCCATTGCTACAGTCAAATGCTCTGCCTGGCTAAGCATATTTTTAAGCGCGCTTAAAGTTTCAGGGGGCGGCCTTAGCGAACGGGGCTCAAAATAAACACGCAACAATTGCTCGCGAACAGCGTCCAGGTCGACTAGGTTTTGCGCCGCTTGATTAACCCCGTATGGTGGTGCCAAATGAGATTGTTGGCTGTACCACGCTAAACGACTCCAAATTGAGTCTAACCGCGTGCGTGCCGCCTGTGCGGCGCTTACCGGCCAAACGCGGGTAAACACAAGATAAAGGATCACGTTACCAAGCAGAATTCCCATAATGCGATCCAGCGCAACTGACATTTGCACATCTGGCCCGAAACCTTGAAGTACCGTAAGTAAAAAAGCCAATCCAATTTGGACACCCGCGTATGCACTGCGTTCCGACCCGCTAGAGACCCACCCCGCAACCAATATACCTGTAAAAACCAACAACATCAGCTGACCGATTGACGTCATAAGCGGAATTAAAAAAAGAATAGACAAGACCCCCATTGCTGCACCCACCAGACAACCCAATATACGCAAGGTTAATTTGTGAACGGTTTCTCCGGTAGAGCCTAGGGCGGCTACGTAACACGTAATCATTGCGGTATGAATATCCTGCCAGTCGATAGCAGTGTAAGCGGTATAAGCAATAATGGCAGCCAATGTGGTCTTAAGGGCAAACCGTTGATAAACCCGGTTGGTTAACGCATCAGGGTAGAAAAAACCCGAACCCGGCGCTGCCGGGCCATCGGACATCGGTGTGTAAAACAATGTCAGCATCTGCGCCAAGGACTTAAGATCCGCGGGCGGTGCCCGCTCATGCTTGGGCAACTCAGGCAAGCTACCACGCTCAAACGCGTCTGCCATGGCATGAATCTGATTTGCTAAGTGCACCTCTGTTTCTTTGGATACATACTGGCTGATATAAAGCAATAAGGCATAACTGCGTGCGACCGCTGCCTTTAACTGCAGTTGCCGCGAACGCGGAATTAAATGGAACAAAGCTAAATACTTCAAGTAACTTTCCGCCAAGACATTACCTTGACGCAAAAGTGTCCATACGGCTTTGGCGGAACCCTTACCCTCGAGCACCTGGGCTACCATGCGCAAACGCTGGGCCACTAAGCGTTGTAATAAACGTGGCACCGAGCGCCCGAACGCAACGTTGCAAACAACAATTAAACCCATAGGCACTGCTGCCATAAGCCAGGCATATAAAATCCCACGCGTAGCCACTTCACCGAACGGCGCATTGCCCAACAAGGTCATGATGAAAGCGATGACCAAGGCAACAATACTACCGGCCGGCCCCAATTGCGATGCCGCTCCTAAATACAAGAAAAGAAACGAGCTGACAGCAATAATGACCATGCGCCAAAGCGGCACATCAATCGCCAGATTAGTTAGCAACAATAAAACCGGCACGACGACTGAAACCAAGACAGTAATGCCTATAGCCATTAGCGTTGACTCGGCAGGATCGGGCTTCATAACGAACAACACCAAGTAACAACCAATGGCGACCAATGGAATTCCATAAGTCATAAACACAAGAGTCGCCAAGGCACATACCAGCGCAATACGCCAGGCCGTTTCCAACCGGCCCTCAAAAGGCTTTAGCTCTTGAACAATCTCGCGTTCAAACCAGGACACCATAAATAGGGCCTAGCAATTTCGATCGGTACGCACCACAACGGATGCCGACGCACCCACCCGCATTAAATCAGCCGGAGGGTCCTGCAATAAGATACGCACGGGGAAACGCTGCGCCACACGCACCCAATTCAGCGACTTCTGAACATAGGGCAAAGATCGGGGCAACGACACCAAATCCTCTGTCGCGACACCCCATCCAATGCTCACAACCTTGCCTTGAATTTCCCGCGTGGGGTCCGACAAAGCGTAAGTTTGTGCGCATTGCCCTGCACGTAAATTTGCCAGGTCAGTTTCACGGAAAAGCGCCGTCGCAAACCATTTGTTCGCGTCAATCAACGTAAACAAAGCCTGGTCAGGCGCCAAACGCTCTCCGGTCATCACTTTCAACCCCACCACCAGCCCGTCATGAGGCGCCCTGACGACTGTGTCCTCGAGTGCTTTACGTGCCAGCGCCAACGACGCTTGAGCCACTTCAACCGTCGCTTGCGCCGCCTCTAGTTCACCAATAAGCTCATGCGCAGCCGTAGACTGAGACTGCGCCTGGTTAAAGCTAACCTGTGCATCGCGCAAAGCCGTTCTGGCCGCATCCAGGTCTTGCTGGGTTACGTAGCCTTTCTTTGCCAATGGCGTTAGGCGCTCAACTGTTTTGCGCGCCATGTCTAAATTAGCCTGGGCGCGCTCGATTTGCTCATCGGCAATTGAGGCGTTCGCGGTTTCCGCCCGTATTTGCCGTTCACGCGCAGACTCTGCCGCTAGCGCAGCCGTCAATTCAGCCTGGGCCTGCTGAACCCGCAAAGAATAAGACTCCGAATCAAGGCGAAAAAGTACGTCACCCTTCGCAACACGGCTTCCTTCGGCAACGTTTAACTCAATAACTTTACCCGGTACCGCGGCGCTAATGTGAACAACGTCGGCTTCCAGCACTGCATCCTCAGACATTAAATTACGATCGAGGTAGCGCCAATATATTGCCCCCGCCACCAAAGCAGTCAAAATCACAAACCCTGCAAGCAGAACAGCCACGCGACGATGAGCGGGATGAGAAACATCGACCATGGATATCACCGAGGAGAAAAAAGAAACGCAAACATCATTGTGAAGATCAACCCCAGACAAACATACACTAGCAAACGCAACGGTAAAACGTCATCGACACCAGAGCGTATCAAACCCCAGCGAATAAGAAGCGTAAGCGGAATGCTTATAGCCACGCCCAGCAACCAGGAGGGAAAATAAGACCCGAACAACAAAAACGAAGGAGCCCGGCCTTGGTTACACCCCGACAAGGCAAGCAACAAAGCTGAACTGACGCCTAAACGCATCTGAACAAGAGCGCACTTCGCCACAATATATTTAAGCCAGGCCATCATCTATTTTCATACTTGAAGCTAACTTTAAGAATTAAAGTTGATCTTTATAAATACGGCCGTCTTTCATGATTAGCTTCAGGTTCTTGTCTGGGTCACTGATGAAATCAAGATTCTGCGTCGGGTCGCCCTCGGCGATAAGAATATCAGCCAGCCCACCCGGCTCAAGCACGCCCAACTTGCCCTTATACGGATTACGCTGCCCGGCCATAGCCAAAAGCTCGCCGTTACGGGCTGTGGCAATTTTCAGCAACGCTAATGGATCGTAAAAACGCGTTAGCTTAGCCAGTTGCCGGCCATGAGTAGGTAAGTTTTGCGGCGTAAACAGAATGTCTGTTCCCCAGGCGGTTTTAATGTTCATGTCGATCGCCATTTGATAAGCGCGTACGGTTCCCTCGGCTACCTCACGCTGCTTGGCTTGACTGTTCGGATCCGCCTTAAGGTTGGCATCTTCGTCGGCAAGAAACGGTTGCAGGCTCCACCAAACACCTTCATCTGCCATAAGCCGGGCCGCCGTTTCGTCGGCCAACTGGCCATGCTCGATAGACTGTACGCCCGCTTTTACCGCACGTTGAATGCCCTTAGATGTATACACATGGACCATCACATACGTGCCCCAGTCTTGGGCTGCCTGCACTGCAGAGCGTAACTCGGCCTCGGTATACTGCGTGGTATCAAGCGGGTCATAATGTGAAGTAACCCCGCCGCCAGCCATCAGTTTTATCTGGCTCGCGCCCAGCATAAGTTGCTCACGCACGCGACGCAATACCTCGTCGGCACCATCAGCAATCATGGCTGCCCCCATTTTCTCCGCGTAACTTAAAGGCCCCCCGGTTTGGCGCGGTACTTCGTGCCGCATACGAAAGTCACCATGGCCCGAAGTTTGTGAAATCATTGCCCCTGAAGGAAAGATGCGCGGCCCCACCACAATGCCTTCGTCAATGGCGCGTTTCAACGCAAAACTGGGCCCGCCGGCATCGCGAACACTGGTGAAGCCACGCAATAATGTACGCTCTGCTTCACGCGCTGCCACTAAATATACATAGCCAATGTCGGCTGTCATGGCCGCCATTTCAGTAAGGCCACAGAACATTGAATGCCAGTGCACGTCGATTAACCCCGGCATCGCCAAACGGCCGCCGCAATCGATAATTTGCGCGTTTTCAATAATCTCGCCGGCCTGCGGCAATGCGGCGATACGGTTACCTTCTACCAAAATATTGACACCTTCACGTACCTGCCCACTAACCCCGTCGAACAATCGCAGGTTCGTAAACAATACCGGACGATCGGGTGGGGCCGGCTGCTGCGCTATGGCTTTGCTGGTTTGAAAACCAATAAACGGCACAACAGCCGCAGCTGCGCCGCCCAGAAACATACGCCGAGTCATGGACGCCATAACGCGATCATGCAAAACTTGTGCCGCAACGCCCCCGCAGGTGCAAACTTGCAGGCTGCGTTGGCCTAAATACGCACCACGTTCTGGATCAGCTACACCAGCCGTGTTACTTAAAGAAGGATGAAACGCAGCTAAAGACGAAAACGAAGGAACCGCGGCACAACGCATAAAAATCTCCGAAACAATTACAAACTACAAGGAGTCAATTAGGGCAACCATTTTGCTTCGCATTGCGGCATCGGGCAAGCGCCCCATACCGCCACGCATGTTATCAGCCATATTGGCAGGCTTACTGGTTGCGGGTGTGATCGCTGTTACATCGGGGTGACTCGCCACGTACTTAAGGAAGAACTGTGCCCAGGTGGTGGCATCAAACTCTTTCGCCCATTCCGGCACCGCTCTTCCACGCACCTTGCTCCACAAGCGACTACGGCCAAACGGCGCGTAAACCAACACACCGATTCCTCGCTCTCTAGCCACCGGCAAAATCGTTTTTTCTGCATGACGCTCGTCAATGGCGTAATCCGTACCAATGAAATCTAACGTTTCATCCTTCATCATTTGAACGAATGCTTCGTACTGGCTTTGGAAAGTGGTTGTTACGCCAATATAGCGAATACGCCCGGCTTGTTTGTACTCGCGCAAAATAGGTAACTGGGTGGGCAAGTCGCCCATGTTATGAATTTGAACCAGGTCCAGCACCTCTTTGCCCGCGTATTGAAATGAACGCTCCAGCTGCTCGCGGGC
>NZLH01000091.1 GCA_002694155.1 Pusillimonas sp.
TACAAAATTATTAATAATACTTCAGTAGATGTAACATTTAATTTTTCTAAACTTCCTAATTTATTATATGACAGAAATCAGGGGTTACAGGATTTAGTAGTAAGACAAACTGAACTAGAAAATTATAATAAAGAAGACCCTGAAAATATTATAAACTTAGAGGTTGAGCCAAGTCAAAAACCAACTGAAATATCTCTTAATATACCTGAATTAAATCTTGAGGATTCTGAAATACTAACAGAAAACCCAACAATATCTAATATTAATAGAAATAGAAAGAGAAGAAATAACATGAAAAAAAAGAAGAAAAAATTGATTATCATAGATAATTGATTTATATTATGGTATAATTTTTTAAATTTATAAGATGAATACTTTACTTTTATTTGTATTTGCCATAGGCATTAGCACATTTGTTTATATTATTTATTCAGGGTATAAAACCAAAGATAATGTTGAAATACCTTACTATGTGATAGAACAATTAAAAGAAAAATATTCAAATCAAGCAAAAAAAAATAAAATTGAGGAAGTAAAAGAAAATTTTAATGATGTTCAGAATTTAAACCATAAATATAACGTCAACACATACAGAGATAAAAAAGGCAGATTTAGAAAAATTTAATGAACAAATTTGATAAATATTTTATGAGTGTTTTTTTCAATACTATAATCATAGTATCTTTGTACGAATTATATGAACAAAATAAGAAAAAACGAAATTTAAAATAATGAGTGAAGTAAAATCATTTGATAAGGGAATGAAAATATCATTTAAGGATTTAGTGTGGATTGTTACGTTAGTTGCCTCTATGATAGGTATGTACTATACTTTAACAGGGAGAACAGATGTATTAGAAAGAGAAGTAAAAGATTTAGAACAGGAACTACACGAAACAAACATAAAATTACTTGAACACGATATTAATTATTTAAAAAAAGAAGTAGCTGAATTGAAACTTGAAAATAAAAACTGGCATAAAATGTGGGATAAAAAAAAAGATAAATGAGCCTTTTATTTGATGTAATAAAAAAAATTAAAGGCAAAGATATTAGAAAAGCCGATTTTAATTTACGTCAATTTCGAGTTTCAACTTGTAAAAATTGTAAACATTTTCTAAGGACAGGAAATTGTAATATATGTGGTTGTTTTATAGTAGATAAAAGTTCATACTTATTAGAACAATGCCCAATTAAAAAATGGTAAATGCCTGAAGTAGATTTAAGTAAATATCAAAATGTAAAACCACTATCAACGTATTATGATGTGCAAACTATTCAGCCATTGGTTTGTGATGAAGTTCAAAATATGAACATATCTCAAGATGAGAAATTAAAATATCTAAGTAAAATTCAAAGCCAATATCAAAATCAATTAAATAGAGTAGTACATAATTTGAGAATTAATGATAATGCAGGTGAAGATTTATATAGACCTTTATATAATTATTATATAGCACAAAGAAATAATTGTGTAGTTTGTAGAAATAAAATTAGATTAGGAGTAAAAAGCAAATCAGTTAGTTTAGATAATTTAATTGAAAGACCAAAAGCCTTAGATATAATTAAAAAAGAGCAAGAAAAAATTGAAAAAGAAAAGAAAGAACAAGCTGATAAAGTAAAAGAACAAATAGAAAAAGTTGAAAAAAAAGTACCTTTAAAAAAAGATTCACCAAAAAAAGTAGTTGAAAAAATAAATAATATTGATGATGAAGTAAAAGATAAGATATTAAAGGTTATTGAAGAAAATGAAAAATCTATTGAAAAATCAGATGTAAAAACTAATCAAAGATTAGAACTTTTGATTGCACTTGGAATATTTATAGGACTAGCTAATGTTTTTAAAAAATAAGTTATGGATAAAGAAAAAATAATAGGAAGTATAGTAGGAATAGGATTATTATTTGCCTCTGTATATGTAGTAAGTAGGGCTTGGAAATTAGGGCAAAAGTAATGGAACAAAATACTGAAACTCAAAGTCCTGAAGCCCAAACTACTGAAACATCTCAAGTAGATAATACACAGATGGAATCAAATCAGGTGGAAACACCACAGATGGAATCAAATCAGGTGGAAACACCTCAAATGGAAACATCTCAAAGTGCTGAAGTATTAGAAGAGGGTGGAGAAATTGAAAGTAAACCAAAAATTATTAACTTTATGTGGTACACATCTTGGAAACACATTTATTAAATTTATAGATATGGCAAAAAAAATGAACGCATTTATGAAAGCAAAAGAAAAAGCACGAAAAAGTGGTGCAAGTTCTTTTAGTTATAATGGTAAAAAATATAAAAAAGCCAAAACCAAAACTGGTATGGTGATATATAAAGCAAGTTAAATTCAAAACAGGGAATTGAATTTAGTTTTTAGTATTATTTTCCCTTTAAAACAAAAATTATGTTTGATATTAAGAATCAAGATACTTTTTTAGGCGGTCAAAATGTTCACAATTTATTAATTATTGGAATGTTAGGATTTTTAGTCTTTAAAGCAGTTAAAAAGTAATGAAATTTATACACCCAAAAGACACTAAAAGTTTTATACTCGGAGTGGTAGCTTCACTATCAGCAGTTATACTATGGGATATTATTAAAAGCCAATCAAATATTTTAAATTTCAAACCTAAAAATGAATAAATTAAAAAATCCGTATGTATTAATAGGTTTGGCTCTTATAGGGGTTTATTTTTATAGAAGAAACACCATAAAAAAAAGTAAACCTAAAAATCTGTTATCTGAAAAAAAAGATAAATCAGATGAAAAAGAGCCTGAAAAACCTAAGACCTTAGAAGAAATTTCTAAAGAAACGGATTTGCCTTTACCATTTTTAAAAGATGTAGAAAAAATGTCTGAAGAAGAAAAGGTAAAAACTATTAATGCAAATGTAGAATCAATGAATAGGTCAAAAGACCTAACAAGTGATAAAAAAAATCAGTTGCTTAAAATGGTTAAGTATATTAATTCTAAAAGAAAAGGTGAATGAGCCTTAAAACTATTTTAAATATTGATTCGGTATGTGATGTATTAACTGCTAAAGGATATAAATTTTTTACTAATGGCGATTTCAATGTTAATATAGTAGGGGTAAGAAGTGATACTAATGTAGCAAATAGTTTTGATGACAATTTAGTTTTATTTTACAAAGAGGGTGGAAGTTGGAATTTCCATACTTTTCCTATTACAACAGACGCAGGAACATATTGGTTAAAAAATCCTTTGAATAATAAGGGAACTGCTATTTTGATTCCAAATCAGTATAGGTCAACGTGGATTATTGACTTACATCAGGGTAAATATGAGGCTTTGTGCCAAAGAAAAGGTAAAGTAAAAGTGTGGAGAGATAACAATAAAGATAATATTTTAGATTTCGAGGGTGCGGTAATAGATACAGGATATTTTGGAATTAATATACATAGAAGTAATCCATATACAGAAAGTTGGGCAGTTGAAAAATGGAGTGCAGGTTGTCAAGTATTCAAAAAAGTAGATGATTTCAATTTTTTTATGGATATTTGTAAGAAATCTAGCGAAAAATATGGAAATTCATTTACATATACATTACTAGATGAAAACGATTTTTACGAAACTAAAGATTTAATTTTATGAAAACATTTATATATATGGCGATTGGCGGAGTAATTGGATTTTACTTAGCCCAAAATAAAGAAAAAGAGACTATTGCCTTTTTGAAAAAATCACTTGAAACTGCTAAAAGAGAGGCAAAAGAAATAGCCCAAAGTATAGAATCAGGTTTAGATTAATAATATGTTAAGAGAAAATCCTGAAAAAAAATGGTCTGAAAAGGGTACAAAAGAAAAATTAGATTTTGTATTTGTATGTATAGCTATTGTTGCATTTAGTCTTGGTGCGGTAGTTAGTATAAAGAATTTAACTAAAAAATAATGAAAACTAGATTATTTAAAAACATTGTTACTACCATTTTAGGTTTACTTATAATTTTATTTTGTGGTGTTATGATTTATACAGAAAAATCTGATACTCAAGAAATGAGTGGTTGGTTTGCAGTAGGTCTATTATTTTTACGTTCTAAAGATAGCCTTATTGCTTTGCCACCTAAAGAATGAAGTGGTTAGTATATTTTGGTATTGTAATCCTTTCAGGATTATTAGTTTATAGTCATATAAAAAACCAAGAATGAAATTATTTAAAAAGAGTTATGGGTTAGTTGTTCTAGTTCTTATAATTCTCTTTTTGGTTTGGAAAAATTGTGAGAGTGAAAAACAACTAGCCCATTTTTCTAGTCAAATATCTAAGTTTAAAATAGGAGAACAAGAATTTTCCGAAACGCTAAAAGAAAACAACTCCAAAGTATTAGAACAGGAACAAATTATTTTAACTCAAAAACAAGCTATTGAGAATAATTTACTTGAACTTAAAGAACTCAAAAAAATAAAAAGTCAAGTTAAATTAGTTTCTAAAATTCAAGTAGATAGTGTTTTTATTGAATTTAAGGACACTTTAACCGAAATTGACCCTTACCTACCTTTAAATCCTGATAGTCTCATAAAAGTACCTAAACACTTTAATTTAGACCATGAGTTTTATTCTTTAAATGGAGTAGTAGTAAAAAAGGGTATTCTTTTGGATAGTATTCAGTTTAACAATTCTTTTAGTGTAACAATAGGAAATAAATCTATGGGATTTTTCAAAAGTCCTAAACCAATAGTAAATGTAGATTTTGAAAATCCTTATATTTCAACTTTATCTATGCAAAATATTATTATCCAAAATGAGTTAAAATGGTACGAAAAAAAACCATTTTATATTGGAATTGGATTTTTTGGGGGTATATTTATCAGTAATTTAGTGAATCAATAATGTATTTACCTGATTTTGAACATAATTATAACCAAATGGTAAGGTGTTTTGAAACTCATAATGTTATAATGATTGATGAAAAAAATAAAGAACTTTCACAAAACTGCGTTGACAAATGGAAATCTATTTGTTTAGATAGAAATTATGCAAAATGGGTTTATACTGATTATTATTTAACAGAAACTAGAGGACACTATCTTAATTAATGAATCTTAAAACAAAAATAGCAGTTACTACGTTTTCTTTATTTATGATAGAGGCAATAATGCACTATAATCAGGGCAAAAAAGATTGTGTTAAAGAAGAAAAACACAAAGGATTTTTACCACCCACGAAAAGTTTAATAAAATTAGGTTTAATTGTGGGTACTTTTTCCATAATTAATGGAATAATTGTAGATAAAATTAAATAATCATATATTTGTCAATGGTTATTTGTATATTTGGTTTGTATTGCCAATAGAGAGACTTCCATAATTGACTTGTTATTAAATTTCTCTCGTTTAACATTAAAGGGTGGTTGTTATTTTTTCATTACCACCCTTTTTTTATAAATTTGTTTTATGGAACTAAAATTTGGTAATCCTGATACTAGAATTTTAAATCTTTCTCAAAAAGATTCTATTTTTCAAAAATTGATAAAGTAGAAGACATGGATAAATTTGTCA
>NZLH01000092.1 GCA_002694155.1 Pusillimonas sp.
CATGCAGTTTGATCGCGGCTATCTAAGCCCTTACTTTATCACCGACCCAGAAAAACAAGTTGCAATTCTGGAAGATCCATTAGTCTTGTTGCACGACAAGAAAATCACCAATATCCGAGATTTGCTACCCGTTCTGGAAGCTGCAGCTAAAGCTGGCAAGCCGCTGTTAATTGTGGCTGAGGACATTGAGGGCGAGGCATTGGCCACGTTGGTTGTAAACGCGATGCGCGGGGTACTAAAAGTAGCCGCCGTCAAAGCGCCCGGTTTTGGCGATCGACGCAAAGCAATGCTGGAAGACATAGCCATTTTAACTGGTGCAACCGTTATTTCCGAAGAAACCGGTAAACAGCTGGAGAAAACAGAACTGGCCGACTTGGGTAGTGCAAAACGCGTTGAGGTACGCAAAGAAAATACAATTATTGTCGACGGGGCCGGCGACCAGGCTCGCATCGATGATCGTGTGAAATCAATTCAAACCCAGATTGAACAGGCCACCAGCGACTACGACAAAGAAAAATTACAAGAACGCGTCGCCAAGTTGGCCGGTGGGGTTGCCGTTATTAAGGTAGGCGCGGCAACTGAAGTTGAAATGAAAGAGAAAAAAGACCGGGTTGACGACGCACTGCACGCCACACGCGCGGCAGTAGAAGAAGGGATTGTGCCCGGCGGAGGGGTAGCACTTCTTCGTGCCCGCGCCGCACTAGACCAATTGAAAAGCGACAATGCAGACCAGGATGCCGGCATTCAGATTGTTCGCCGTGCACTGGAAGCGCCGTTGCGCGCTATTGCCCGTAACGCAGGTGACGAACCTTCAGTGGTCGTTGCGAAAGTAGCGGACAGTAGCGGCAACCAAGGCTACAACGCTGCAACCAGTGAGTATGGCGACCTTGTTGAAATGGGTGTAGTCGACCCCACCAAGGTAACCCGAACTGCACTGCAAAGCGCGGCCTCTATTGCCAGCCTAATACTAACCATGGAAGCCTGCGTTGGCGAACTTCCAAAAGAAGAAAGCCCAGCTCAGGTTCCATCTACAGCAGATATGAGTTTCTAATAACTATCAGAGTACAAGCTGGCAATTCTCAGCAATTTTGCAGTTGCATTTTCTCACTGCAAACACAAAATAGAGGGGCAGCACAGCTGCCCCTCTATTTGTTAACTAACTTGAACCAAATAATAAAACTGAATGATGTCTGCCACTAAAAGCGTAAATTACTCGGTTGCTTTTTCTACGCGATCACCTAGCTCTGCAGCCGCCTGATCGATTTTTTTACCGGCTTTTTCGGCAGGCCCCTCTTTTTCCTGGCAGCCCGCAAGCGCCATTAACAACATCGCCGTGACAGCGGCTGACCCTAGTGTCTTTTTCATTTTCATTGCTTCCCCTCATTTTTGAACAATGTCTTAAAAATTTTATCGTTAAACCGCGCAAAAAAACACGCCATAAACGCAACTAAATTTTTCAAGAAGACCTTTGTGCCTGCTGGCGTTGCCGTTGCCGTTTTAGTACATACATATTCTGATCAGCGTGCGCAAGTAATGCATCAACCTGAGCAGCATCTTCCGGATAGCAAGCCAAACCGATGCTGCCCTGCACTCGAAGAATACTGCTTTCAATGGCCAAAGGTTGACTTAAACTTGCGTTCAACTTGCCAACCACCTTTTGCGCATCCTCCTTCGAGTTCACATCTTCAAGCAACACCAGGAACTCGTCTCCGCCTAGCCTGAAAACCGTGTCGCCCTTGCGCAATGAAGCCTGAAGACGCGTTGCAACCTCGCGCAAGAGCAAATCGCCAACAAAGTGCCCATGAAAATCATTCACTAACTTAAAATCGTCAAGGTCAACAAACAAAACAGCTAGGGCCGCTTGCCTGCGTTCGCAACGCGCAAGCGCCGCACGCAGATGTGCCTGCAAAGCGCGCCGATTCAACAAGCCGGTTAAATCATCATATTTGGCCATGCGCAGCAACTCTGCATGCATGCGTTGCCGCTCGATTGCTGTAGCAACTTGCCCAGCAACAAATCGCAGTAGTTCAAGGTCAGTATCACCATAGAACACGCCCGTTGAACTATTCATGACCATGGTACCCATATAACCGCTTTGCGAGTGCAATGGAACAAAAGCCCATGTTCCGCTTTGGCCCGCCGGCCTCAACCCGCTGGACGCATTGTCCTGCTGCATCAAAAATGGCTCTGGGCGATTCTTTGAGTCGGAGCAAATTGCCAGCAACTGCGCCGAAAGCGCTGCACTCCAGGGGTGTGTGCTGTCTTTACGGAAGACCCAATGCTGTAACTGATTCTCCGAGTCAAAATCAGCAACCGCAAAAGTCGCCACGGGTACGCGCTGCGCCAAAATTTCTCGAACCTCCTCAAATAGCGTCGTTGCATCTTGCGCGCGATGCGCCGCTTCAGAAACAGCATAAGTAGCTGCCTGACGATCTTCGAGAAGGCGTCGTGTAGTTATGTCACGCGCAACACCAATTCGACACTGATGCTCTTGCGACCAACATGCCGACCACATAACACGAACGTAACGCCCGTCTTTACGAATGTAGCGGTTCTCGAAACCAATGCGCGGAACACCTGCCATAACCTTCTGGGCCTCTTCAAGTGTTCGGTCACGATCTTCCGGGGCTACGAGCTCAATCATCCTACGCCCAATCAACTCCTCTTGCGAATACCCAAACATGCGCTCACACGCAGCCCCAACAAATACAACGCACCCCTCGGTATCGACCACAAAAACTGTGTCGAGCATCAGGTTTAGAAAGTCGGGCAGCAATGCTTGTGCAATAAGCTTCATTTGGGCCACATAGAAAAGTCGGTTTAACAGCCGTTACACTGCGGTAACACATTTTATGTAATAACCAAGCTTCCTTGAATTTTTTTTAAATAGAAGGAAAAAAAATGTCGAAAACCATTCCAGGTCCAGACGGAAAACCACGGTGCGCCTGGTGCGCCGCCGCCCCCGAGTTCTTTAAGTATCACGACGAAGAATGGGGATTTCCTGTTGATGACGATCAACGGTTATTTGAAAAAATATGCCTGGAAAGCTTTCAATCGGGCCTAAGCTGGCGAACTATTCTGGCCAAACGCGAAAATTTCAGGCGCGCCTTCGACCAATTCAATTTCTACAAAATTGCCCAATATACGCATGCAGATATCGAGCGCCTGCTGGCTGATGCCGGTATTGTGCGCCATCGAGGCAAAATAGAAGCGGTTATTAATAACGCACGAAAGGTCCTTGAGCTTATTGAACAAGAAGGGTCTTTCGCCGCTTACGTTTGGCGTTTTGAACCCCAAGACCAAGACCTGCCCCAACCGCAAACAGCATCGCAATCGGCCACGTCTGCTGCGATGTCGAAGGATTTACGCAAGCGCGGGTGGAAGTTCGTGGGGCCAACAACGGTTTACGCGTTTATGCAAGCCATGGGCTTAATAAACGACCATGCCAAGCAATGCGCAATTCGCACCCCCGTCGAGCAAGCACGAACCACATTCAAAAGACCAGCGTAAAGCAGTTCATGCATGACATAGCTTTTTAAGCATGAATGCGCCTGCTGCCATTGCGTAAGATACGTCGCAACGCGTAAACTGGCCGCTCTTTTTTTTTATATAACCCCGGAAGACAATTAATTTAACTATGGTTACCCAACGCGCGTCCCGTTCCTTAACACTTCTCTACCTTTTCCTCAGTTTATTCTTCTCTTTTACCATCGCGACAAGCGCCCAGGCCGGCACAATCTGGCTAAATAATGGCGATCGCATCTCTGGCACAATCCAATCGCTAGATGGTGGCAAGCTTTTGGTGAAAACCGAGTACGGTGGCAACATACGCATCGACGTTAACCATGTAAAAACCCTGGAAAGTGACTCGGAATTGGTTGTAAAGAATGGCGAATTCAATAATGACTACCGTGCCAAACTGGTTGCGGCCGGCGACGGTGAAGTGACTTTGCACGGCGTAGAGCGCGCAAACGGGCAGGCCACCCAGGTAAACACCGCTGTCCCTGTTACGTCGCTTACCCGGGTAGTACGGCCTACACCATTTTTAAACGAAGCAACATTCAAGGGCCGGTTCGACCTTGCAGCAACGCGAAAGTCGGCATCAACCAAAACGCAAGATTACACGCTGAACACGTTTAATGAGCTACGTCACGGTATGTGGCGTCATCAACTGGCGGCCGATTACACACGCAATAAAGAAGACAGCACTGACAGCACCTATAACTACGGCGCAGGCTATACGCTTGATTACTTCCTTAGCGAAAAAGCGTTCTGGCAAGGTCGGGCAAGCTACCGACGTGATTTTGTCGAAGAACTTAATCGACAGGTTACCTACGGTACCGGCCCTGGTTATCAGTTCTGGGATAACGAACTGGGTGCTTTCTCGTTAGCGGCGCTGGTTAGCCGGGTTCATTATGGCTATACCGACGGCAGCAGCGAGAATGCCTACGCGGCCTCGTTACGTTGGGATTACGTTCGTTATTTCTACGGCAAAGAATTTGAACTGTATACCCGAGGTGAAGTGTTACGCCCCCTTGATGGTGACACCAAATTTGCCATTAACGGCGAGGTAGGCGCGCGTTATAACGTAAACAGCTGGATGCCGCTGTATCTGAAATACGC
>NZLH01000093.1 GCA_002694155.1 Pusillimonas sp.
ACCACAATACCGCGCAACTTTGGTCAATTGCGGCTTGTATCTGGCTGTTCTACCGCGCACTGAAATACGACTCGATGGTTAACTGGATTGCACTGGGCGCCGTTGCTGCGCTGGCCATGCTTACAAAATACAGCGCCCTGGTTCAGTTTGCCGCTTTCTTTATTTTCATGTTGATACATGGTGACCTGCGCCGCAAATCGGTTCAGAAAGGCATACTGGCCGCAGCCATCGTCTTTCTTGTTGTCATGCTGCCCCACTTGCTTTGGCTAATAGGGAACCAGTTCGCCCCGCTGCACTATGCCGATGCTTCGATGGAAAGCAGCAGTTATCTTGAAGCATGGAAAAGCATTATGGCGTTCGTGCTAGATCAACTGGCACGCCTAAGTCCCATGATTCTTCTTTGGGGCGCACTTTGGTATTGGCAACGCCGCAAACCCATTGAAACACTGCACCTGGTTACCGACGAAACTTACGCCGCTATGCTAAACGCCGGCGCGCGTCAGTTCCTGTTGTGGGTAGGCCTGGGGCCCTTTGTATTAACAGTTCTAATTTCAGCGGCCCTGGGTACCAGCCTAACCGCCTCTTGGGGTACAACCTTCTTTGTGCTGTTTGGTTTCTACGCCTTCTGGAAACTTAAAGGCAACGACCGGATCTGGCTGCAGCGCACTTTAGTTCTAGCCATAGGCATGCAATTAGTAATGGCACTGGCATACGGCCTGGCCCGCGGCCCTATTGCAGAGTATGCCGGTCGGGACGCCCGTTCGGCTTTTGCAGGGCCAGAGTTGGCGGAAAAATTAAACACAATCTGGCAGCAGCATGTGCCAGACACCCCAGTGCCTTTGGTGGCATCCGACCGCTGGTTTGGCGGAAATATTGCCTTAAACTTGAATCGCAATACAGAGGTTTTTATTAGTGCCGACTATTTCCAGTCGCCCTGGCTTAACCCAGAAACAGCGCTAAACTGCGGCGCCCTAGTCGTATACGCGCCGCACGCAAAAGGATACTGGTCGCCCCAACTTATTGCGCTTTACGAATCTGCCGGTATCAAGGGCGAATTCGAGCACCACTGGTCACGTTCAAAGCACAGCCCGCTGTTTACTGTGAAATGGGGTATTATTACGCCCGGGCCACAATGTGGCTTGGCGAAGAACGAATAACACCCAGGCTTATTTGCCTATCTAAGTTTTTATGTGTTATAGTTGCGTTCTTTCGATTCCCCGATAGCTCAGTCGGTAGAGCGACGGACTGTTAATCCGCAGGTCGCAGGTTCGAGCCCTGCTCGGGGAGCCAGGAATTCAAGCAAAACGCCACCTTTAACCGGGTGGCGTTTTTGCGTTAGGCGATACTGAAAACTGGATACCGGGTTTTTCAATTCCTTGGCTGGAACGGCAGCATTGGCACCACAACGCGCGTATCCGCCAACGCTTCAGGGTTGGCGTTTTTGTTTTTTAAAGACATAATCTTTCAGCAAAATAATTGAAGCAAAAAGCACCGCCACTTTTACGAGGCTAAAGATGCAAATAGAAAAAGCAACAAGCTACACCTTGCTATGGTCTCGTCGGTATGCAGGAGAGTACCGCACTGGGCTCTACATGATTACCTCGATATGCGGCCTTATCGACGCGGTATGCTTTCTGGCACTTGGCGGTGCGTTCGCAGAAATGATGACAGGCAACCTGCTTTTGCTTGCCTTAAGCCTGGGCGCAGGCACCCACTTTTCCAGTGTAGACCACTACATTACGGCCATCACCGCCTTTACTATTGGGGCACTGCTTGGTGGTTACATAGTTAATACAGCAAGGCAAAGCGGGCGCTATCAGCGTGTAGGATATGTTGTAGAGTGGTTTGTACTGGTATGCGCATGCATTTTGGCCGTACTGGCCGACCCTCGTCCGGATAGCTGGAGCGGCAGTGCACTTATTGGCATGCTGGCTTTTTCTATGGGTATCCAAAACGCTATTGTTCGGTCTTACGGCATTCCCGACTTAGCCACCAATGTCATGACCATGACCTACACGGCAATCTTTGCCGATGCCAAGCCTGTGAAAGGAAGCAACCGCAACTGGCAACGTCGCGTTGGTTCGGTTGTATTATTTTTTACCAGCGCAATTATGGGTGCATTACTGCTACGCATTAGCATCGCCGCACCGCTGATTCTGGCTACGCTGATTTTCACATTTGCCTTGTATCCGCTACTGTTTGGCCATCACGACCCAGCGAAAACGTAGTCAAGCCAGTTGTATATTACAGCGTTGGATAGTGGCAGGTTTCCCAGCTGACAATGCATATCGGCCCCTTCATTGGGCTCAAAAATGCGCCCGGTCACCGGCCCCGACACTGTGTTCCGAAATTGCTCAAACTGTTTGAAAGCCTCGTCTCCTTCGCCGCTACCCACCAAAGCCAAAGCGGGGCATTTAATGTCGGCCAGGTTGTGAACCCGATACGCTTTCAACACGTTAATCCATTCGGAAAACCGTTCAACGCCGAAACGTCGGCAAGCCGACTTGAATGACAGCTTTATTTCCTGCGACATGTATTGTTCAGGAACATCATCGACCTCGGCCAGCGAAACATCTTCTTCGGGCGGCACTTCTTCGCTGTCAATATGCGCAAAACCGCGCATGTAGGCACCCAAACCGACAATTGGTGAATTAACGACCAATGCCCTAATACGCGCGTCGTGTGCGGCTGCACGCGACGCGAAGTATCCGCCGTAACTGATTCCATAAAGGGCCAGGCGTTCTGGTGCAACCTCTTTTTGGCGAACAGCATAGTCAATTACAGCAGCCAAGGGCTTTTCGTAATCGGGGCGAAACAAAAGGTTGGGGTAACGACGCAAACAGCCTACTTGGCCAGGCCCTTCTGCAACCAATACGTTATAACCACGGCTTAATGCATCGGCGGCCGATTGAAAATACAATTCTTCACCAGTTCCATCGAACCCGGTGATAATAATAATTGTTCTGCCATCGGGTGCACCAGATACTGGTTGCATAAAATAGCCTGGTAAATCATTGCCCTCGAAGGGAATATCCACAGCAACAATATGGTGGGGCAACATACCTGCCGCCCGAATAAAAGCGTTGCGCGACGCCACACCAAACTGTGCGGCTTTATCGCTATAGGGGTCGGAATAGTACTCGGAAGAACGGTAGTAATTGGTCGCCCGTAACAGTGCCGACGCGGCTGCATGCAAGTGCCCTTGCTTTACATTTTGATCGGCCGTTTTTACCAAACGGTCTGCGACCAGCGAGAACGCTTCCGGCCACTCACGCGGGTCATTGTTGGGCATCTGTGACCGGGCCGCAAATACTTCGCCGGCGGCGCAACCCCCTGCGTTTGCTACGCCCAGTAAACGCATAAGCTGAAAATCCATTTCTGCAGATTGGAAACCGTTGATTCGCGTTGCCGTGCGTTCTACCCCAGTCATGCTTTTCCCCAAAAGAAATACCTTTACGTGAGGGCAGCGACACCCGTTTATTAACCAAACCTATGGCGCCGAACCTACATAATATTTCTGCCATTGCTCGGCCGCAATCTTCTTGGCAACGCGCATGTAATTTCCCTGAACGATCGACTGCAAGATGGCTTGCCGCTCTTGTGTTATGCGCGTTGCAAAGCTGGCTGTGTTGGTAACGCCGCTGAGTACACCTTGAACATAATATCGTTGCTGCTGCGGGTCGTAAACCAGCACTGGCGAACCACTTTGCCCTTTCGTGGCAAAGCACTCGGTGCGATACAAAATGCGGGCAAACAACCGAATACTGCAGTCTGACTGAATATAGGCACCGTAAAGTTCTTTATCGTTCGGATAGCCCAAAATTGTTGTAAAGCCGGGGGCCGCGCCATTTGCAGCCCGAAAAGGAACGACCGCTGCCGCTTCGCTAATACGTTGGCCTTTGCGGTTCGGCCCTACCTCAACCAGCGCCAGGTCGTAACGCAAATTGGCAGCTGTTTTACGACCCATTTCATAATTAATCGGGCGGTAATAACGCAGCACAGGAAAAGCACCAAACGGCTCACCATTGTCGGCTCGAGACCCGGGGTAGAAATCAATTTTTCCGTAGGGTTCACCCAAATCATTAAACAGGCAATGCACCACGGTTAGCACAAATTGCGGCGCAATAGCGGTGCCGGTGCAATGACGGGTGCGGTCGCCACCCGTGGCACGAATTTGCCCTACCGCTTTTTCATAATCTTTTGTTGGTTCAGTGGTTAGCGCCACGCGATTATCAGTGCGTGTATCGGCGCCGGAAACACGCGCGCCAACCAGTAAAGGGACCAACGAAAAAACAAACAACGCAATATGTCTTAAAGTTCGATGCGTCATAATTGGCCGAAATGTACGGGCAAAATATAATTAATACGTGCTTTTATACCTTAAATTAGCGTTGCGATACTCTATACCCATCGCGACCGGCCTCTTTAGTTTCATATAAAGCTTCGTCGGCGTACCTTAGCAAGGTTTTTGCGCGCTCGGCGTGGTTCGGATACAGCGCAACCCCAATGCTGCAGCCAATTTCAACCGTAATGTCATTTAGGGCAAACGGCTCGTGCATGGCGTTAACCACTTTATCGGCTACGCGTTCAACCTGAGCTACGCCGTCAATGTCTTCCAGAACCAAAACGAACTCATCGCCGCCCAAACGTGCCACAAAATCGCTTTTGCGCAGCGTTTGCAACAAACGCACCGCAATTTGCTTTAACAACTGGTCGCCTGTTTCATGCCCGTGCGTGTCGTTAACAGGTTTGAAATGATCCAAATCCATAAAACATACCGCCAACTTCGACTGACGTCGACTGGCACGTTCAATGGCTTTTTCCATATGGTCAAGCAACAGAAAGCGGTTCGGCAGGCCAGTTAACGGGTCGTATAAAGCGCGCTTGCGAAGTTTCTCTTCGTGATCTTTCTGGCCTGATATGTCGTTAAACACCCCCACATAATGGGTAATTTCATTGGCGCCATTACGAATAGCGCTAATACTTAACAGCTCGGGAAACTGCTCGCCGCTTTTGCGCTGTGCCCATACCTCGCCTTCCCAGTGCCCGCTCATTAAAAGTCGCCCGGTTAGGGCACGGAAAAAAGAATCATCATGCTTACCCGTAGGCCAGTGCAACAAGCCCGACATGCTTTTGCCTGTTACCTCGTCTTTTTCATAACCGGTAATGCGCGTAAAAGCCGGGTTTAGCGAAACAATATTTCCCTTGTGGTCAAGAATAACCATCGCTTCGGCTGCCTGCTCAACTGCAGCGGCAGTCAGTTTCAGCTCTTGCTCTAGTGCATTGCGTTCGGTAATGTCAATAAAAGTGGCTAGGTAACAAGCCTCATCATCTATATCAACAGGCTCAACATTCATCAATACCGTTCGCTGTCCCTTAGCAACGTTAAGGCGCAACTCGAAATGGCGCAAGTAACCTTTTTCTTCAACCCGAGCAACTGCTTGGGCGCGTTGCTCAGCATTCATCCAGAACTTAAGTTCAAGCATCGTGCGGCCCACTACTTCTTCAGCAGGCTTGCCTATCCACTCAAGAAACTCTTCGTTCGCTGCCAAACAAGTGCCCGTTTTGGCCGCAGTCACCACCCCGGGAACAGGACTGTTTTTGAACACGGACTCCCAACGCTTCTCGGTCGCGCGCAGTTTAAGTTCCGCTTTGCGCCGCTCGGTAACATCCTGCACCATGCCAACAATTTTACGCAAACGGCCGTG